>JAQBOS010000274.1 GCA_028287925.1 Mucilaginibacter sp.
CGGTTATCCTTATTTTTTCGATCCCCATTTTTACCAGTAACGAGCAGCTTTGCAGCATTTCTTCATAGGTCATGAGTTGCTTACGCGACAGCCAGTTCAAGCCATCCTCGGGCATACAATAAAAACAACGCAGGTTGCACCGGTCTGTTACTGCAAGCCGCAGGTAATTAATTTTCCGTCCGTGATTATCCGTTAACAAGTACTTTAATCTTATAAATTTAATAATAATGCCGCAAAATACCCCTGTTTGATGCTGCTTCTGTAAAAGTAAATATTACAAGCCGCTTGATTGTTTTTTGATTGTACTTTTTATGTTATTAATAACACATTATTTACAAACCGATGAATTTATGAAACATAATTAATGTCGATATTTAGCGTATTGACCTATATTTGTTAACAAAAGTATTAAGCTAACCTAAGTTTGAAAGAATTACAGGACATAGTAAACGCATTTGATAAAGCTGGTAAAGCCGGTAAACAAACCGCTTTAGCTACAGTAGTATTGGTCGAAGGATCGTCCTACCGGCGCGCCGGTGCCCGGATGCTTGTTACTGAGGACGGCCAGTTAACTGGGGCCATCAGCGGGGGCTGTTTAGAGGGCGATGCTTTGCGTAAGGCCCGTTTGGCTATGGCGCAAAGCAAACCTATGCTGGTTACTTATGATACAACAGATGATGACGATGCCAAATTTGGAGTTGGCCTCGGGTGTAATGGGATTATTCATATATTGATAGAGCCCATATTTCAGCTAAATGAAAACTCCCCGGTTAATTTATTTAAGCGCTTTTTAAACAAAAGAGAACCGGTGGTGCTTATAACGCTTTTCTCTTTAAACAACAGGCAAGCGGCTCAACCGGGAACTTGTATGCTAATGACTGCAGATGAATATACGCAAGGAACAATTCCTGATAACGAGATAAAAGAAGCTTTACTGAGTGATGCAAAGGATGTGCTAAAAAATGGCAACTCCGTAACCAAAACCTATGTTTATGGTAATGGATACACTTGTTTTATTGAGCTTTTACAGCCTGCCGTTTCCCTGGTAATTTTTGGCGCAGGTAACGATGCTATCCCGGTGGTTCAGCTGGCAGCAGTTTTAGGCTGGCATGTAACACTGGTTGATGGCAGGACAAATTATGCAATACCGGAACGTTTCCCGCTGGTAAAAAAGATAGTTATTGCCAAACCAAACCAGGCGCTTTCGCAAATTACGTTTGACGAACGAACAATAGTTGTACTAATGACCCATAACTACAATTACGATATGGCCATGCTGCGCCAGTTATTACCGCTTCAATTGCCTTATGTAGCATCGCTTGGCCCTAAAAAGAGGCTGCAGCGAATGCTAGATGAATTGCAGGAGGAAGGAATGGAGATTACCAGCGGCCAATTAGAAAGCATTTACGGGCCCGCCGGGATTGACATTGGTTCAGAAAATTCAGATGAAATTGCATTGTCTATAATTGCTGAGATCCAGGCAGTGTTAAGCAAAAGAACCGTAAACTCATTACGAGATAAAACAGCCGTACATAAACGTCATGCAGAACAGGTAATACAGCAGTCCATTCAGACTGATAAAATTAAAACATTTCACTAAAATGACCGGCATAATTATTCTTGCCGCAGGTTCATCAAGCAGGCTTGGTACGCCCAAACAAAACCTTATCTACAAGGGTGAAACATTGCTTCAAGGAGCCATAAAAACGGCATTGGCCACCAGATGCTCTCCCATTACTGTAGTGCTGGGTGCAAATTTTGAAGTGATAAAACCCACTATTGAAGATTTACCGGTAACCATTATTTATAACGAAGATTGGCAACAAGGAATGTCATCATCTATAAGCTCAGGAATAACAGAATTGCAGAAAAACGAAGCGAAGATCTCCTCGGTAATACTAATGCTTTGCGACCAGCCATTTGTAAACAAAGAATTGTTGCTTCAACTAATTTCTGCAAACTCAAAACAAAGCATCGTAGCTTGCGCATATAACAAAGGGATAGGTCCGCCGGTTTATTTTGATGGCTTCTATTTTCCCGAATTGCTTTTATTAAAAGGTAATGAAGGTGCAAAAAAACTGATATTAAAACACGAGGCTCACGTTACCACTATACCATTTCTTTTGGGAAGTGTTGATGTGGACACCATAGATGATTTTGAGCGCCTGAAGGATTATGGCAATGAAAGTAACTGAACACTGTATTAATCTCCGTGATCTCAGCGCATCCTTAGCGTCCTCCGTGGTTATTTTTTACCGCAAAGTTCACAGAGAATGCACAAAGACCACAGAGAGTCTTATCTGCTTTTAAAAATCTAAGATGCTTTATTTCACCACCGAAAACTTATAGCTCGATTGTGTTTTATAAGTCTGCCCGGGTTTCAACAAGGTTGACGGAAACGAGGGCTGATTTGGTGAATCAGGAAAATGCTGCGTTTCCAAAGCGAACGAAGTACGGTACTCATCTTTTTTGCCGCCTTTCATTGCGTTAAGTCCCTTCATAAAGTTACCGCTGTAAAACTGTAAACCGGGCTCTTCGGTAAATACCTCCATTTTTATGCCGCTTTTATCGCCAATAACCGTTGCTACAGGTGTTATTATTTCATGTTTGTTCAGCACAAAATTATGATCATAACCCTTTCCATTTTTTAGCTGCACATTATCGTTATTTATGCGGCTGCCTATGGTTGTTGCTTTGCGGAAATCAAAAGGTGTATTGGCTACTGTTTCAATTTTTCCTAACGGGATCAAAGTTGAATCAACCGGTACGTAAGTATCTGCATCAACCTGTAAGGTATGATCCAAAACTGTTCCGCTGCCTGCTCCGTTCAAATTGAAAAATGCATGATTGGTTAAGTTAACAACTGTCGTTTTATCGGTAGTTGCTTCATATTCACATTTGAATGAGTTATCATCAGTTAAGGAATAAGTTACCTTAACCTTTAAGTTGCCGGGGAAACCT
Organism: Mucilaginibacter sp.; assembly: GCA_028287925.1. GTDB lineage: Bacteria > Bacteroidota > Bacteroidia > Sphingobacteriales > Sphingobacteriaceae > Mucilaginibacter. The sequence continues at coordinate 2,962 of JAQBOS010000274.1, forward strand.
TCTTCCATATCTTTTGATAAATAACTTAATTCCAATGTAACAGAGTCAATCAGCTTAGCGTCCCAAACCATTTCCTGGAAGCCATTTTTACCACCATGAAGCATATTTGGCGTATTATTTATGGTCGACTGGTATTCTTTTCCATCAATTTTAAACTTGCCTTTTGCTATGCGGTTACCGTATCTGCCAATGGTTGCGCCATAATAACGCTCCGTTGATTTTTCAAAGCCACCCACACTATCAAATCCTAAAACAACGTCTATTTTCTTTCCATCTTTATCAGGCACTACTATACTTACTACCCTGCCGCCGTAGTTTGTTATAGCGGCTTCCATGCCATGTTTGTTTTTTAAAATGTATAAATGAGTTTGTTTGCCATTAATAGTTTTTGCATAAGCGGCTGTATCCGGTAAGATGGCATTTTTAGTACTGTCAGTCATAGGTATTGTTTTTTTATCGTTTGAAGGTTGGTTACAGGCCGTTACAAAAAGTAAGCAGGCCGGTAAAATAGTTGCTGAGATGTTTTTAAGTACCCGGTTCATATATTGGCTAAATTAGTAATTGGTTCTATTTAGAATTGGTGGTTATTTATTATTTAATTGTTTAATCAAATCAACTTCTTCCTGTTTAAATGGTTTTCCGTCCTTACGGAAAATATCATGGAACCATACTTTTGGCTCGGCGCCATCAGGCATTGGAGTATCCCAGGCGTAAATAGTATTTGTTTTACCACTAACAAATCCCCAATTTATTGCACCTACGTTTTCTTTTTTAAGCATCGGCATTGTGTTTTCAAAAGTACTGTTACGCGGGCGGGCCATATATTCTGTACATATTAAGGGGCGGCCGTTCAATTTTAACAGTTTCACTACACGTTCATGCAATTCGGGCGAATCATAGCAATGGTAAGTTATTACATCAGAGTTTTGAAGCTGTATTTTATTAAGCGCTAACAAATCCCAGTTCCACATCCCTGAGCTAACAGGCTGGTCGGGATTTATTGCATGCGCCCAGGCAAACACTTGTGGCAAAAGCCTTGATGCTATTTTATTTTTATCGCCATTACCCGGTTCATTATAAAGGTCCCACAATAAAATTCGTTTATCGTGTTTAAATGAAGTTAAAATATCATCAACATAAGCTTTCAACGCTAAAAAATCTGCCGGTTTGGTTAATGGCCTTCCCGGGTCCTGCATCCAGCCTGAATTATGGATGCCTGGTTTCGGATCGGGTTGCTTACCGGGTTTGGCATTCGGGTTCCAACAATCATCAAAAAACACAAAAATGGTTTGAATGTGATGTTTATCAGCAATAGCTAAATATTTGTTAATTCGCGATTTAAAACCTTTAGGATCTTCCTTCCATACCACGCTGTGTAAAAACACCCGCATGGCGTTAAAGCCAATCCCTTCTGCGTATCCTAACTCACGATCTATTGTTTCGGAATCAAAAGTATCGGCCTGCCACATCTCCAGCTGATTAATAGCAGTACTTGGTGAAAAATTAGCGCCGTTTATCCATTTATGCTGTGCGTACCAGGCATTTGCCTTTTCGGCAGACCACACACCAAGCACTACTTTTTTCTGAGCGATAACTGCGGATGAAATGGTTAACAGCAGCCCGATTGCAAATAGATTTTTAAATCTCATATGTATAATTGTTTCCTATTCATTATTGTGATGGTGCCGTCAGATAAATGCCTTCTTTAACCGGGGCCCCGAAATTCGGTGATCCGTCTTTGTTCCATATAAATTGTTGCATTCTTGGCGACCGATCTTTACCGCAGCCCTGTCCCGGCTGTGAATTGGCATGATACAGGATCCAGTCCTCTTTTCCATCTGCCGATTTAAAAAACGAGTTATGCCCCGGTGCATACACTCCATTTTGCGGCGATTGCTTGAAAACGGGAACACCAGATTTTGTCCATGAAGCAGAATCAAGCAGGTTTTTATTTGCTGATGTGCTGAGCATACCCAACGCATAATAATCCGTCCAGCATCCGCTTGCGGAATAAACTAAAAACAACTTGTCTTTATGTTTCAAGATCTCCGGACCTTCATTCACATTTACATGTGGTGGGTTACTG
>JAQBOS010000275.1 GCA_028287925.1 Mucilaginibacter sp.
AAAATCTATGACCATTTCAGGCGTGTTTTGATGCCAGTCGCGTAAAAGGGCTAACCGGAATTCCTTATTCATAAACCATTTGATCTCCAGGTTATTGTAAGAGTCGCCAAGGCCCGAACCGCGTTCCTCGAACCGATAGTTCCATTTGTCGTTGTTTTTGTATTGGTTCCGCCAGATGTTTCCGTATTCGCCGAAGGTTACAAAGCGGGTATCAGGCCAGCGCTTTTTAGTATCGGTTACCCACATTTCGAGGGCATTGCACACAAGATCTTTCCCAAATTCATAAACCAGTTGTGCCTCCCAGATATTGGTTACCCAGCCAAACCCATTTAACTCATAACCCCTGTCAAAATGGATCGACTGGGTGTGCATCACCTCCCTGTGCCCCAGGTCAAGCCCCCAGCCAATATAAGTTTCTATCGGCCCGACACCACGGCGGCTGTTATAACCCGTTATCTCGTGGTCTGAAGCCCCGCTTTTGCGTGCGCAAATAAAATCCATTGTCCATCCATCCAGATTTACACAATCAATAAAATCCTTGCCATTTTGTGACGGTTTGCAAAAATGTTCAGTTGAGGGATAAAAAGGATAGGAGGGAGAGCCGTCTGCCCCGCCGCCGTCAATGTTCGACTGGCTCCATATCACAGCATGAGCCGCATGGATCTTTTCTTTTTCTGCCAGGTATTGTAAATTATTGGCTGATAAAAATCCGCCCATTATAGCCTGCGGCCGGTAACCGTTGCCAACAAAATCAGTGATTGTTTGAATAGCTTCCGTCATTTCCCGGTTTATCCTTTCGCGCGGTAAATACATTGCAGGGAAATATCCCGGGAAATAGGAAACTTCATCACCGTATTTCCGCTGGCACTCAGCGGCATAGTTCCTGATCTCCACGTAATTCTTTCGCTTATCTTCCAAAGCATTAAGTGTGAACCCCCAGGTAAGCCTGCCATCGGGATTATTTTTGGCAAAGGCCTCCCGCATCCATCTTACCCCGTCGAGGGTATGCCATGCAGATTCATCCCGTGGATGCAGTTTAACGTCTCTTGATACTTCCCAGGGTGTAGTGCGGATCATGATGCAGAAGGTGACAAACCTGTTGCCGTTCAAAGGAACAGATTCCTGGTCATTTAACAGGAACGCACCCATGCCTTTAAATAAATTTGATCCGTTTACAGCCAAACCGGCGCCTGATAATGCAGAGTTTTTTACGAAAGTGCGTCTGTCCATATTGAATTATACTTGCCGTTAAAGATATTAAATCTTTTTAGGTGTGTTTGCAACAGGTTGGTATATTCAATGAATCGAACAAGGAAGCCTGGTATGAAAATATCCGGCTTTCTTGTTTTAGGAGTAAATTCCGCTCTTATGGGTGTTATCCTGGTTGATTGCAGCTATACAATACAATTTCTTATTAATTTAAGGGAAGTGGAGTATCCGTCTTCAGTAGCTTATTGGATGCTTCAGAAAGGTGCCTGTTGTTATATAAGAGCAAATAAGTAATATGCTTTTGTTCATCTCTTTTTATCTGCCCGATAACTGAGGTGTTATCAAAAAAGAACTGATCAGCTGCATAGGGCTTCATTTCCATCCTTGGCCCGCCACCCGCTTTTTGGTAGTATAACTTATGATAGTTAAGTGTAATATAACGGCTGACGGTATCGTCATCCGGCTTATAAACACCGGTATAGGTTTTCAGGGTTTCATCGCTTAATGAGATTGGGTGTGTTTGATCCGGTTTACCAAGAGCAATCGCCGCTAATTTTGATGCCACTATTTCTGGTAATATTCCCCGTTGATTCATCATGACAACCACGTAAACATCTTCGCCAGGCAAATAGATGGCATCAGTCATGTAACCGCCTGCATTGCCGCCATGTTCAATAACCGGGCTGCCCTGGATTTTTCCGCCGGTTTGCCAACCATAACCGTAGGCTATATCCTTGCCACTCAATAGGTGGTAAGATGTCCAGGCTTTGTCCAGCGTTTCTTTTTTTACCAGCTTGTCGGCAATCAGCGCCTGGTTCCATTTCAGCAAGTCATGTGTGTTTGAAAGTAATGCCCCGGCGGCTGAAGGGATGATCCCCATCGGGAAGTTGATAAAAAGGCCTTTTCTTTTAATATAAGCAGGCACCCTGCCGGGGATGACCAGGCTGTTATTGCCATACCAGGTATGAGTAAGTCCCACCGGGTCTAATATGTTCTTTTGCAGGTAATCCTGGTAAGAAATGCCGGAAACCTTTTCAATAATATACCCTAAAATAACGTAACCCGAATTGCTGTAAGCCATTTTTGTGCCGGGGGCGAAAGCTATTGGTTTTGATTTGAACAGGTTAACCATGTCAGCCAGCGGTATGTCCTGGAAAGCCACCCCGTCTGCAATGCCTGAGGTATGGGTTAGCAGGTTTTCAATGGTGATCTGCCGCCAGCTTGCAGGGCATTCAGGAATGTATTTGCTGATTGAATCGCTCAAAGCAAGTTTTTGTTGTTCCATTAATTGCAGGATGCTAATGGCGGTAAACTGCTTGGTCATTGAACCGATCTGGAACACCATATCTGGCTGCATTTTAACGTTAAGTTCAAGGTTGGCCATGCCGAATGAGCGTTCATAAATAATATGGCCTTTTTGAGCTATTAGTGCCACTCCTCCCGGTTCACCGGCTTTAAAAAGGGAATCGATGATTTGGTTAAATGCAACTGCTGAATATTGTGGGTTTTTCTGTGCAGAGGTTGTTAAGCTGCTGATCAGGAGCAATAAAAACATTAATTTTTTCATGATTGAAATATTGGTAAGAAATTTTTCTTACAATGTTGAGAAATAATTTTGATACTAAGAAATATTTCTTATGTTTGTTTTATGAAGCCATCAAAAAAAGATAAAAACACCTCATCAGAGCCTACAAAATCAGAGCTGGAAATATTGCAGGTGCTCTGGCAGTTCGGCCCCTCAACAGCGCGCTTTGTGAATGATCATTTGAATAAGGAGAAGCGCGAGGTGATCTATATGTCGACCTTAAAGTTGATGCAGATCATGATAGAAAAGGATTTCCTGGAAAAAGACGAAAGCCAGATGCGGCATATTTACCGGGCTAAGGTTGAAGAAGGCAAAACCAAAGGATTGTTACTTGACCGTGTAGTCGATACCCTTTTTAACGGCTCGGCTGGTAGCCTGATGATGCAATTATTGGGCAATAAGAAGATCTCGCCCGAAGAAATGGAAGAGTTTAAAGAATTGATTAAAAAGATAGATCAAAAACCATAAAGCCATGAAATCATTGTTTTGGACGCCATTTATTTCGGATCATACCGTAAAAGCCATCTGCTGGACGCTGATCCACTCCTTATGGATAGGCCTGGCTATTGCGTTGTTAGCCGGACTTGTGATCATCGTAACCCGCAAATCGAGCGCTGTACTTCGCTATCGCCTGCTTTGTAGTATCCTTGTACTTTTTGTTACTGCTGTTAGCATTGCTTTTTATCTTGAAATGCGGTTTGTGGGAATAGTACGGTCATCACCATATACATCAAGGATCGCTGTAAATATTAATACGGTTGCTTCAGCAGCGGATGCAGCTGGGCAAGCTAGCCCGGTTGAAAGGGTAGTTACATTCTTTAACCGGTATACCAACGTGATATTCATGGTATGGCTGGTCTTTTCTACAATTAAAAGCCTGAAAATGATGAGCGGGTTATTATATATACAACGGCTCCGTAAGTATAAAGTGCATGCTGTAGCAGAAGAACTTGAGTGTAAAGTAGCATTGTTCTGCAAAAGAATAGGAATAAGGCAAAAGGTTGATCTGCTGCAATCTGAACTGGTGAAAGTTCCGGTAGCAATAGGCTGGCTCAAACCTGTAATCCTTTTACCAATGGGTATTATATTACAATTATCAACTGAACAATTAGAAAGTATTTTATGGCACGAATTGGCACACATCCGCCGTCGTGATTACCTGGTGAATATTTTGCAGGAATTAGTGGAAACAGTGTTCTTTTTTAACCCGGGCTTATTATGGCTCTCGTCCCTGATCCGGGATGAAAGAGAAGCCTGCTGTGACGATATGGTGCTTAGTCGCCTGAATCGGAAAACGAATTATCTGGAAGCATTGCTGGCTTTCGGTTCCGGGAACAATAACACAGTTTTTATGATGAGCTTAGGATCAGGCAACCAACTACGCCACCGTTTGAAAAGAATGGTGAACCAGGAAAACAAGAGACTGAGCGTAACAGAAAAAATAGTCCTGGCTGCGGGGTTGATCCTATTGTCAGCCTTTACCATTTTGCCCAAAGCGAACCACGCAGCAGCAGGCTACCTGTCGCACTTTATTTCTAAAAAGCCGGCTTTAGTTATTACAGCAAAACCTGTCGTAGTTATATCTGTAGTAAAGAAACGCCCCCTGTTGCTTTACCCGAAGCGGCGGTTTACCGTAGACACTAATGTTAAAAAGGCTGACACAACGATCCGATTTACCAGCGTACTGTTTAACCAAACAAATGAGGACCTGGCCAACTGTGAGCTAAAAGCAAAAGATGATAAAGGGAATATTTATCACATGATTGTCGCAAACAATAAACTTACTGCTTTGGAAATAAACAATGTCAAAGCGAATGACAACGAGTTGGCAGGTTATGACTACCTGATAAGATCTATTAACCGGCAGATGAGCGAGAAAAGAAGGGTAAGAACTGAGGATATTGCCGGATTGAAGGCAAATTCGCCTGCGGCCAAATTCAAACCAGAGAATCCTGATGCAATTGGTAAAAAGAAACATGTTTTGAATTGGCAGAAAGCAGATACGGCAGCCATTAAACACTATGCGAAACAAAAAAATGGTGCCGTAACCTTGCCTGATCCAAGATTTATGAAGGCAGATGCTATGCGAAAAAGAAGGCAGCAGGATAGCAGTAATTACGCAGCCGAACAAGAAAGGGCCCATAATTTAATTGCCGATTTGGTAAAGGAAAAGACAGTGAGTGATCCTGCTTCGGTACAATGGTTTGGACTAAGCGATACCGAACTTATTGTAAACGGACAAAAGCAGCCTGAAGCATTGCAGCAAAAGCTCAAAACAAAGTATGGCATTCATGAAAATTATGGATTGTATTACGGTCCGGTTAAAATGACGGGTACAGGCGTGTTTATTGATAATGATAAGCGGTAGCGTTATATATAACGGCTTAACTTATAATGAATAAATCAAAGGTATTCCAAAAATTTTCTACTATTGGTTCATTTCGACCCGGCTCCGGGCCGATACAAAACATGCCTATGATATAACCCTTTATTATCTATATTTAAACCAATGAAAAAAGCGCTGATCCTTTTGCATCTTTCTGTATTTCTTGCTGGTTTTACAGGCATTTTTGGAAAGCTGATCTCACTTAACGCCGGATTGATCAGCTGGTACAGGCTTTTTTTATCAGGGTTAATGTTATTGCTGATCCTGGCAGTTAGCGGAAAGCTGAAAAAGATAAGTTTTAAGGATGTTTTAAGAATTGCCTTTGCAGGCTCGCTTTTGGGTTTGCACTGGATCTTCTTTTATGCAAGCATCAAATATGCAAATATCTCGGTTGGGGTTGTTTGTTTTTCGTTAGGCAGCTTCTTTACCGCTTTACTCGAGCCATTGATAAACCGCAGAAAGTTCTCTGTAGGCGAACTGCTTTTAAGCGGACTTATCTTGTGCGGCATCGCCCTGATATTTGGCCTCGACGCAACTTACCGTACCGGCATTATAATGGGTGTAATTTCAGCAATACTGGTTGCCTTGTATACTATTTTTAATAAGCGCCTTACCAAATCATTCAACAGTTCAACCATCACCCTTTATACCATGTTGGGGGGATGCGCCGGGGTAACCATTGTTATGCCTTTATACCTGCATTTTTCACCTGTTGCTACATTTATACCATCCCTGCCTGATTTTGGGTACCTGCTGCTGCTTTCGCTGGTGTGTACGGTTTTAATGTATTCCATGATTACAACTGCCCTACAAAAGATTTCGGCTTTTACTGTGAACCTGGCATTTAACCTCGAGCCTTTATACAGTATAATTCTTGCAATCATATTTTTCAAAGAAAACCGGGAATTATCCGTGGGCTTTTATGCAGGTTTGTCGTTAATTGTGTTTTCTGTAGTATTGCAAATGTTCAGGGTTGCACTTGAGCAGAAGAGGCTGGTACCAAGTCAATAGTCTTTAGTTGTAAGTCAGAAGTTGTTTTTTTGCCCATTTTTATTTTGGACTTAAGACTTTCGACTAAGGACTATGAGTTAATTTATGCCTGATACGATATTAGTTGTTGAATAAAGCTTTTTATTCTATCAAAGTCAATCTTCATTATACTTATCCCTGTACTCCATTGGCGTCATTCCCGTTATCTTTTTGAAAACATCCCTGAAGGTTTTTACATCGGCATAACCAACTTCATACATCACTTCATTTATTGATTTTCTGCCTATCTCCAGCTGCTTTTTGGTCGCTTCAATTTTTACACGCTGAATGTATTCAACAACCGTGTTCCTGGTGGCTTTTTTAAACCTGCGTTCAAATGTTCTGCGGCTAATATGGACAATATCTGCTACCTGGTCAATGGTTAATTTATTGGCATAATTTTGTTCGATAAATTCCTGGGCCTTTATTATCACTGTATCCTTATGATTTTTTTGCCCGGTAAAAATGATAAAAGGCGACTGGTCTTTCCGGTCGAGATCTATCACAAAAAACTTTGCTGTATGAATGGCGATACTGCGGTTGGTGTATTTTTCAACCAGGTATAACAGCAGGTTCCAGTATGCATTATTTCCGCCGCTTGAGTATAACCCGTTTTGGTGAGTTATAACTTTTTCATCTACCAGGTTTATATCCGGGTAGTAATACCTGAACTCATTCACATAGGCCCAATGCGTAGTACACTGCTTTCCCTTTAGTAAACCAGTGTATGCAAGCAAAAAAGCGCCTACACAAAGGCTGGCCACTTCCGAACCCTTTTTGTATTGTTCTATTATCCATGGTGCAAATTCCCTGTTGATATAAGAGCCACCTACGGCATCGCCCGTCATTGAGGGGATGATTACCAGATTGGTATGCTGAACCTCATCTATCAATGCGTTGGTTGTTATATGGAACAAGCCACCATTGAGCTTTACTTCTTTAGAGAGCCCAACCAGCCTTACCCTGAATAATGGTTCCTTGTCTGATTTTTCCAATAGCTCATTCACTATTTTAAATACATACCCAGCATCAGCAATAGATGCCGCTACCGCGTTTTTAAGCACTAAAATTGAAATGTCGATCATGTGTTAAAGGTAAAATATATTTTTGTCGTAATCACCCCCTTCACATTGTCGTATTAACACGCCCTGCAACAGGATTATTGCACTTAACTTTGTTGAAATAAAAAACACAACATTATGATCAGCATTAATCCTTACTTAAATTTCATGGGCAACACAGAAGATGCCATGAATTTCTACAAATCAATATTTGGCGGCGAGTTCACTGCATTTCAGCGTTTTAACGAAAGCCCTGGCCACGACAAGATGCCGAAGAAAGAACAAACTATGGTGATGCACGCCTCACTTCCACTGGGGCCGCACAATACATTGATGGCCACTGACACCCTTGAGTCAATGGGGATGGAATTAACCGTTGGCAATAACTTTTACATGAGCGTTAATACCGAAAGCGATGCAGAAACTGATAAGCTTTTTAATGGCCTGGCAGAGGGCGGTAAAATAGAAATGCCCGTGAACCAAACATTTTGGGGCGTGTACTGCGGAATGTGCCGTGATAAATTTGGCATCCAATGGATGATCAGTTACGACAAGAAACAGATTGCTTAAATTTATAGCGTACAGGTAATCTGTTCTGCAACATTTAGCAATGAGCCTGGTATGAAAATATCGGGCTTTGTTGTTTACGGATACTGGATCTGTTACCAACAGTAAGCAAGCCCCTGATAACTTAACAGAAACTTAAAACAAATATCAAACAAAATCTTGTTATTAATATTTAGCTTTAATAAACTAAAAAACCGAAAATTATGAATACCAAACAAGTAGCCGAAAAACTGGTACAGCTTTGCCGCGAAGGTAAAAATATGGATGCTATAAATGAATTGTATGCTGACAACATTGTAAGCCTTGAAGCTAAAGGATCGCCTATGGAGCTTACTGAAGGTAAAGAAGCTGTAATTGGGAAAAGCCAGTATTGGTATAGTACGGTTGAAGAAATTCATAGTGGTGAAGTTTCTGAACCTATTGTAAGCGGTAATTTCTTTACTGTATCAATGCATATGGATGTTACCTATAAGGAGGGCGGAAGAATGCCGATGCATGAAATTGCGGTTTATGAAGTAAAGGATGGGAAAGTTATTTTTGAGCAGTTTTTTTATAATATGTAAATTAAAGGATAAAACTTACGAAGTTTTTAAACGGCGCAGCCCTCAACGAGGCCATTAAAAATAAACACTGCGAGTTAAACTTCGTAAGTTTGAATGTGGAAATAGTTATTCTGCTAAAAGCTTTTTCTTTTGCGCATCATACTCTGCCTGGGTAATCCCTCCTGCATCCAATAATTTTTTCAGTTTTAATAGCTCATCTGCAACACCAACATGATTAGGGGCATTTGAATTTGAACCGGCGCAAGGAGTAACTTCGCATGCGGCAATAGCCTCCACTATCCAAATATCATAATTATTTATTCCGCCGGTTTTTGTAGTAAACACAACCTTTTCGGTTCCTGACATTTGTGAAACCTTTTTGATTTTTTTAATAATAACGTTGCTGAGCGAAAAATCCCTGCGCGCATTTAAATCGTTACCATTACGGCGGGGCGGCATAAACGGAGGTGGTGTGATCTGGATATATTTAAACCCGCCATCAGGCATTGATCCCATTCCAACCTTTACCGTATCGCCTATATGGTAGGTTTTTCCGTTATCAGCTTTAAATTCCTTTAGATTTTGGCAGAAAGCCGAAAATGGCATTAGGCTTATTATGATAAAAAGTAACTTCTTCATCTCTTTAATATTTAGGTATTACAAATACAAGTTTAGTGTATAATTGTTTTTCCTGGTTATAATTGTCATTTTAATTTTTTATTCAAGCATATTATTAATCTTATTAAATTTACTGTGCTAAATGAATCTGTTAATCAAATAGATACAACCAATGACAACCCTTAACACATTAGAAAATAAACCTTCAGCAATAAGGATCCAATCTGTTGACCTGTTGCGAGGCGTTGTGATGGTACTGATGGCCATTGACCATGTCCGCGTATATTCAGGCATGCCTGCGGGAGGGCCGGAGCCGGGCATTTTCTTTACAAGATGGGTTACTCATTTTTGCGTGCCCGCATTTGTATTTCTTGCCGGCACGAGTGCTTTTTTATATGGAAATAAGTTAAATGATAAACATAAGTTATCAGGATTCCTGCTTTCGCGCGGCTTTCTTTTAGTGATTTTGGAGTTGACCGTCATCCGCTTTTGCTGGACGTTTAACCTTAATTATGCTCAATTTACACTGGCCGGGGTTATCTGGATGTTGGGTTGGTGTATGGTGTTAATGGCCTTGTTTGTAAGGCTTCGCCCTTTAACTATTGGCATAATAGGGTTGTTTATTGCTTTCTGCCAGCAACTTTTCCGTTTCGTTCCTTTGATCCTGCCACCGGGTTGGCGGGCCTCATTTGGCTGGTTCTGGGAGTTTATTTATCCTTCAGGGGGAGATTGGTTGCCTGGCATCAATATTCTTTATGTTCTTGTTCCGTGGATAGGTGTAATGATGGCCGGTTATGGCTTTGGCACAATCCTGTTAAAACAAACAGATGAACGCAGAAAGATCTGTCTGAGGATCGGGCTTGCAGCTATTGCCATCTTCCTGGTTGCCGCCGCCCTGGTAGTTTGTTTTGGCCCTGAGTACAAGGGAAATAAACCTTTTTTATTGCGGATCCTCGATCAGCAAAAATACCCTGCATCGCAGCTTTACCTGCTCATGACGCTTGGGCCTTTGATTGCCCTTGTGCCGTTTGCTAACCAGGTTAAAGGCCGCATTGCTGCTATGTTTATCACATTTGGCAGGGTTCCGTTTTTTTACTACCTGGTACATATTCCACTGATCCATGTATTGGCGCTTGGCGTGAACTTTTTCCGCGAACACAACTTTCACCAGGACTGGTACGGAACTGCTCCTTATACAGAAATTCCACCTGAACATCGCTGGGGTTTACCAATTCTTTACCTGGTTTTCTTTATAGCCGAGGTGATCCTGTATTTGCTCTGCAGTAATTACGCAAGATATAAAGCAGCTCATCCTGAAAAAAGATGGCTTAAGTTTATATAAAAGATCAACTTAGATCAAAATGAGGCTATTAAGCAGGCCTGGAAATAATTTTATAAATGTTATCGCCCTGGCGAAAAAGTGAATGGTTATCATTGGTATACTAATTTACCTATTATAATATTCTATGGATTTAAAAGTGATAAAAACCACGCTGGAAGAAATCCGGGCTTTTCGTAATGTATTTCTCCATGAAAGTAATTTTCAGTTTATTTATAACAAGTGCCATGATTATGGCTGGGCAGATGTTTATTTGTTCACTTTAGAGGGTATAAAAGCTGGTTATGGGGCGGTATGGGGTGCAAATAAAAGGGAAGACAGGGATGCCATTTTTGAATTTTATTTAACGCCGCCATTCAGAAAGTTTTCAAATATTGTTTTCAGGGAGTTCTATTCCGTTTCTCATGCCACTCTGATAGAATGTCAAAGCAATGATCTGCTTTTAACATCAATGCTTTATGAATCTGCAAACAATATTCAGGCCGAAGCAATTTTGTTTGAAGACCACGATCAAACGCAATTCAATATTAAGGGAGTAATCTTTTATAAACAAAAACAGGAACAAAGTTCAACGCGTGATATAGGCGGATTTGTACTGGAACAAAATGGTGAAGTTGTGGCAAGCGGAGGATTTATGTTGAATTATAATATACCTTACGCAGATATTTATATGGAAGTAAAAGAGGGCGAACGCCAAAAAGGGTATGGCAGTTTAATTATCCAGGAACTAAAGAAAGAGATCTATATGATGGGCCGGATCCCGGCTGCACGCTGTAATATCAATAACCAGGCATCAAAAGCCACCTTATTAAAATCTGGATTTATTGTTTGTGGTTTAATACTAAAAGGTAATCTTGGGAGATGATCTCCTTTACAAACCTTTTTTTACTTCAAAGGGTAATCCGGAATGTTTTTCCCAAGATAGATGTCCCGTGATCCTTTGAACATATTACCTACATCAATAAGCTTCACTATGCCGCTGCCGCCCCGGTTTGGAAGTCTCTTTCGTTTTTCTTCTGTAAGCAGCGGGTCGTCAGAAAAAACAAATTCATCAATATAATATTCATTAATGCCGGGTTCTTTTACAACAACGTGTATATGTGCCGGTTCGGTACCACCCGGATATGGCCCAGGGCGAAGACTGCCGAATTTGTATGCTCCTTTCTCATCCGTACGTACCCAGCCGCGGAGATAGCCGTGGCGTTTTGCCCAGCCTTTCTCATCTCCTTTTTTTGGATAATGACCTGTCTCATCTGTGTGGTACAGGTATAATACAACGCCGGGGGCGGGGGTTCTGCCATCAGCTTTATAAACGATGCCATTAATGCCCAATGGTTTTTTTCCATCCCAGGTAGTACCCGGCAACAAGGTAAAAGATTTTAGTTTCTCAAACGGAACAGGACTTTCATAAATGGCTTCACAGCCTTCGCAAGGCCCGCCGACTTTTTTATTTTGAGCTAAGCTGACGGTTGTAATAAATGTGAGTGCTAATAAAATAAATGCACGATTTTTCATAATAAGCTCCTTTATTTTTGATTATAAAGCAAATCAACTATTTCATTTTATTACTTCAAAAAATAGTAGACCAACAACGGAAATAGTAGAGATACGATCCTTGTATTCGTTACTTTCATCATGTATGCTTAAAATTTCAGGGCTGCTTATACAAACGATGCTTCCTTAATTTTACTTAAGAAAGCATCGTATTACACAATTCTGTATAAGTTTAATTATCCAACACTTACGCTGCAATTAATTTGTAGCCCCGCCATTCACTAATAAATGCTGACCGTTTACAAACGATGAAAGATCGCTGGCGAAGAATTCAGCTGCATTGGCCACATCTTCTACTTCGGCAAGGCGTCCCATCGGGCAGCTGTCAAGCAGTTGTTTTCTTAATTCCGGATAGCTGCCGGCTTCAGCAAAGATCCCTGAATGATCAACGGCGAACGGAATGATAGAGTTTACGGTAATTCCTTTATGGCCAATCTCTTTTGAAAGCACATCAACCAGGTAGCGTGGTGTAGTTTTACTGCCGCCATACACTGCCATTCCGGTTACAGGGAATGAGGTAGTGCTTGATGCAATGTAGATGATCCTTCCATTGTTAGTTACATTTTTTGCTGCCTGTTGCATGGTAAAGTAGGTGCCTTTGGTGTTGATGGAAAACACCCGGTCAAATTGTTCTTCAGTAAAAGCTGTAACCGGGGTTTCAACCAATTCGATACCTGCATTGGCTACAACAATATCTATCTTGCCAAATGCTTTTTTAGCTTCTTCAAATAATCTTTCAATATCGGCTACTTTGCTTACATCGGCCTGTACCGATATTACTCTTACACCCATAGCTGTAATATTGCTCACCACTTCATCTGCAGAAGCTTTATCTCTTGAATAATTGATCACTATATCTGCACCCAATGCTGCGTAGCGTTCTGCAATTGCTTTTCCTAAACCTCTTGCTGAGCCTGTTATTAAGGCTACTTTATTTTTTAAACTGTTCATGATTATTATTTTTTTAATTGTGATTACACTGATTGTTAAAATGATTACACCGATTTTCAATTGATGATTATCTCTGATTTTTTCTTGATTCCTGACTCTTGATTTCTTGCTTCTTCCCTCTTCCTCAAGCCATTGCGCCATTAATGCCAATATTCTGCGCGCTGATCCATTTGGCATCGTCGCTGGCAAGGAATACTACTATTTTGGCAATATCTTCAGGTTCCCCAATGCGGTTAAATGCTGATAGCGAAGCCAGGCGGTCAATTACTTCCTGTGGTTTGCCTTTGGTAAACAGCTCAGTGTTTGTTGGGCCGGGAGATACGGAGTTTACATTTATACCTCTTGCGCCAACTTCTTTGGAGAATACGCGGGTTAGCTGTTCAACAGCCGATTTTGTTGCTGCATAAGTTGAATAGGTTGGCAGCATAATGCGGTTGTTTGATGAAGAGAAATTAATCACGCTACCATTATCGGCAAGCTTGGTTGCTGCTTCACGCATGGTATTAAAGGTGCCCCTTACATTGATATCAAACTGGCGGGTAAAATCTTCGTCGGTTGTATCTTTCAATAATTTGGTTATCATAATACCGGCGTTGTTTACCAGTACATCTATGCGGCCGTAGTGCGTAATGGCTGCATCAAACATAGCTTTAACCTCATCGGCTTTGCTCACATCCGCTTGTAAAGCTATGGCATCGCCGCCTTGTTGTTTAATGCTGTTAACAGTTTGTTCTGCGGCATCCTGACCACCTGCATAGTTAATAATTACTTTAGCCCCGGCTGCTGCCAGTTTGTGGGCTACTGCTGCACCAATGCCTCTTGAGGCGCCGGTTACTAAGATTACTTTTTCATTTAGAGTTTTCATTTTTCCTTTGTTTTAATTGATAGAACAAAGGTCGAAGTATGAACAACCCAAAAAGGACGGATCTTAAAGCATTACATACAAATATCTAAGATGGTGCAACGCTATGCTGTTTTCTGAACAAGACGGGGGAGAGGTCTGTGTACTTTTTAAAGTAATTGCTAAAATGTGTTGCCTCTGAAAAGCCCAGCAGGTAAGCTATTTCTTTTATAGAGACGGTTGAGTTTTGAAGCAGTGATTTGGCCTCGGCAATAGTTTTTTCGGCAATCCAGGTGCTGATGGCTTTACCTGTTTTGCTTTTAATTACATTACTTAAATAATTGGGGTGCAAACTTTGCTCATCAGCATAATCCTGCAGCCTGAAAACCTGGTGCACCTTGCCGCTTCTTAAATCGCGGTAATGTTTTTCAAGGTTCATTTTAAACGCTTTAACAATCTGTGAGCTTCGGTTCCCCTCGTATATCGGGTTGTAATCTTTCCAGAAATATTCTTTTATCTTCAATAATAACACAACAAAAAGATTGCCTATAACCCTTGTTCTGTAAGGCGAATTTGAAATGTAAGCATTTTGAATTTGCAGGTATAATTCTTCGAATTCTGCAAACACTTCGGGTTCTAACACCCTTGGCTGTACAGTTTCAGCCAGCAGAAAGGGGAATTCCCCGAAAACATCCGGATGAACATTCTCTTTTAAAAATGATTCGCTTAAAGTTACCAGGTATGCCTCCTGAATCTCAAGCCAAACATGCGATTTATAATGACCCGGATTGGTAAAGTAAATAGTTCCCGGCACGGTATTAAAGCACAAGTCGTCGGTTGTATATTTTCCGTGGGCATTTTTCGCAAATACAAATGAAAAGAAATTAGCCCGGTATACAGGTGATGTAAAGGGAAGGTCAAGATGGATATCCTTCAGGTTATGAATGGTGAAATCTGTTTTTTCATCTATCCCGTCAATCGGCAGCCCGAAATTAATGTATTGCTTTAACAGGTTATCAAAAGCTAACTTTTTCTCTGTTTCTTTCATCGACATAAAAATAACAAAATTATATAGTTGTATTAATTAAACCTGAATTCGACATAGGCAAACGGTCACCTCACCCCAAACCCTTCTCCAACCGCGTTGAGGCGAAGCGCAAGTTTGTGTATCCATGCTGACAAGCGTTCCATTTTTATAAGCGGAACGCCTGGAACAAAGTGGAACATGTTGATTATCAGAGGATTTGTCCTATAATAAGGATTAAGTAGATGTAAGTAGCTGATAATCAAGCATCATGCTATCAACCTTTATATCGAACGTTAATTTATAGCCCGGTAGTATCGTTCAGATTTGGACACTGCGGTATACCATAAACGAACATTGTTTATATTTAATTATATATAAATTGCTGATCATTAACTATTTATGTAGGTGGCATATTTATTGACATTTACACCTAAATCGAATTTAATGCCAATTATATGATGAAGATTATTTTTACAGCAGTATTATTCCTTGCTTTTGGTACTTGTTTTGGCCAGCAAAACAAAGCAGGGGACTTTAAAGTAGTTAACCGCACACTCAGCATTACGAATGATGGTTCAGTTATTCACCTGGATGAAGTTAATGACGATGGAAAAGCCTGGATAAAAGGCGCGAAGTTTACAAACGGAAATATTGAATTTGATATAAAGGGGAAAGATGTTTTACAGCAAAGCTTTGTAGGTTTTGCTTTTCACGGTGTAAATGATTCAACTTATGATGCCATATACTTTCGCCCTTTTAATTTTAAATCTGCTGATCCTGCCAGAAAAGCCCATGCTGTACAATATGTTTCAAGCCCAAAGTATGATTGGTTAAGGCTGCGGACAGATTATCCAAATAAATATGAAAAACCGTTAAATACACCTCCTGACCCTAACGATTGGTTCCATGTGCGGATAGCAGTAAAAGGGAAAGAGATTAGCGTATTTGTTAATAATGAACCCAAACCATCGCTTGTGGTTGAACAAATAGTGCCAATGAATGGTGATATGATTGGTTATTGGGTTGGTAATGGCTCCGGCGGCGAATGGAAGAATTTAAAGATCAGTAAATAAAGATTATATAATTGAATCCTAAAATTTGCGTCAATTACAATAATTGCTTAAAAGGAAAGTTAAATAGCTGATATCGTAAACCTTCTGCATGAAAAAAACTTTCCAAACTTTAATAGGATTACTCTTTACGTCTGCATTATTTATTAGCTGTGATAAAAGATCGGAAATTATAGCACCGGTAACTGAAAACCATAACGTAGCCTTAACTGCCGATGGTTACGGCTATAAAGTAATGGTAAGCCTTGAGCAAAAAGAAACAATTACACCTTTGGATTCGGCTAATGTGGTTTCCAATTCAACTTATAATTACAACGCTACATTTAAAAACGGAGAACATCTGTTAATTACTATCAGCCCCAATAATCCAACTCAAACAAACTTCAGGTATAATATTGAAGATAACGGTTCTTCAAAGGCTAATGGTTATATCGGCAATGTAACTGTTGGCAGCGCTGTAACTATCCATTATCCAAGAGAATAATAGTTAATTATTCCATTCCCGGGTGTGTGCCAACATATTGGTAAAGCTGTGAACCTGTAAGCAGGAATGCCCCAACGCCGTATACCTCTGTACTGTTACCTGTCACCATATCCGGGCTATCGCCAATGCGTTGCACATAACCCAGCATACCGTCATCATGAACAGATGAAGTAAGCGCTGCCCAGGCTTTTTTAACTACAGGCCAGTATGTTTTTTTATCGAGCAGGTTATGGTTTAAGCCCCATGCCAACGCATAGCAATAAAAACCTGTTCCGCTTGTTTCTTTAACGGGGTAGCTTTCCGGGTCGAGCAATGATGCATGCCAGCTGCCATCAGGTTGTTGCAACGATGCTATTTTAGCTGCCAGATCTTTATATAATTGCTCAAACTTTCTTTTCTCAGGGCTATCAGCAGGTATGTTTTCCATCACCCTAACCAATCCGGCCAGTACCCAGCCATTTCCCCGCGACCAAAAGACCTTTTTGCCGTTCTTTTCTTTTTTGTTGAAATAGCTGCCATCCCTAAAATATAAATGTTCGGTTGGGTCATACAAATAATCGGTTGTTTTCCACCAAAGCTTAATGGCTGTATTTAAATATTTAGGGTCTTTTGTTGCAGTACTTAGATAGCTTAGTGCGGTTGGGCCCATAAACAAGGCGTCGCACCAGGCCCATTCCCGGCTTGCTATGTTATTTTTCCAATCAAGCGGTTCATCATGCGGTTTGTTTATAATACTATCTGCCAGCTTAATGAATGGAGCTATCATTTTTTTATCATGATACTTGCTA
>JAQBOS010000349.1 GCA_028287925.1 Mucilaginibacter sp.
CAACAACCGTATTTGACATGATCTCAACATTATGTGCCACCTGGATGAGGTTATCAAGCTTTACACCCTTGCGGATTATGGTTGACCCCATGGTTGCCCTGTCGATAGTTGTGTTTGATCCTATTTCAACATCATCCTCAATCACAACATTGCCAATCTGGGCTATTTTACTGTATGTGCCATCACCAACCGGGGCAAAGCCGAAGCCATCGGCGCCAATTATAGTGCCTGAATGAATAACCACATTGTTGCCTATTTTGCAATCAAAATAAACTTTTACACCGGCATATAAGGTAACGTTATCGGCAAGTTCCACATCATCGGCAATATAGGTTTGCGGATAAATTTTGCAGTTATTTCCTATTTTAACATTGGGCCCTATATAAGCGAAGGCGCCTATATAAGCATTTTCGCCTATCGTTGCTGATGGGTGGATGAAGCTGGGCTGCTCAATACCGGTTTTGTTTAATTTGAGCGTGTTATACATCTCCAAAAGCACGGTAATAGCGCTATAAGCATTCTCTACGCGGATCAATGTTGCTTTAACCGGCTGGGCTAGCGCCTGGTCATTATTAACTATTACAGCAGACGCATCTGTTGTGTACAAGTATTGCTCATATTTGGGATTAGCCAAAAACGACAGTGAACCTGCCTGCGCCTCCTCTATCTTGCCAAGTTGATTTACCTGCACTGCGGGGTCACCTTCAACTGTTCCATTAAGCATCAAAGCTAATTGCTGTGCGGTAAATTGCATCGGGCAAATTTAAATGATTTTTATTTATTTGATGATGTGAAGATTTGATGATTTGAAAATGTAAAATTAATCTTTTAATAATCTTCAAATTTCCAAATTAGCTAATCTTCAAATCGCTAATTCCTTTTTATAACAAAGTATGTGTTTTTTTACGGTTTTTGCTAATGCTCCCAAATTTGAGTTATCGCTGGCTTCCGTAATGTCTTTTATTGATCCATCTTTCATCAGGATCCAAATATTGCCATCGCCTGGTTTATAAGCTTTGTTGCGGATGGTATCTTCAAATACAAAATAAGATGCCTCATGCTCGCTGATGTTGTACTTTTCAACCGCTCGCTTTGTCAGTTTGGCAATAAATTGTTTATCAGGCGGCTCATTGGTAATGTCAACTTTGTACAAATCGCGCTGAACAAGGTCTTTGCATAATTTTGATAAAACAAAGTCATCATTCCCTTCCCACATCTTTACGGCTGCCATAATATCGGTATCATCCAGGCTGGCAAAGGTTTCCAGGTAATGATCCTCATTCATAAAGGCATCGCGGCTAACGGGCTTTTTCAGGAATTTGCTCAGTGCAGGTGTTGTAAAAATTTCCTCTCCCTGCGTGGCCAGCTCGCGACTGCGTTTCAATATTTTTACCAGTGTTTGCTCTGCAGCTATTACCGTTTTGTGCAGGTAAACCTGCCAGTACATCAGCCTGCGGGCTATCAAAAACTTCTCGATAGAATAAATGCCTTTTTCTTCAACTACTATTTGGTCGTCAATTACGTTGAGCATTTTGATGATCCTGTCTGAACTGATCACGCCTTCAGAAACGCCTGTAAAAAAGCTATCGCGATTCAGGTAGTCCATCCTGTCCATATCAAGCTGGCTTGATACCAGTTGATGCAAAAACTGGCGCGGATAGTTTCCTTCAAAAATATTGATAGCCATGCTAAGCCTGCCGTTAAATTGCAGGTTAAGCCTTTGCATGATCATAGTGGAAATATCTTCGTGCGAGATATTTTCAACTATACTTTCTTCCAGTGCGTGCGAAAACGGGCCGTGGCCTATATCATGCAGTAGTATGGCGATAGTAACAGCTTCTTCCTCCTCAGGCGAAATTTCCTGCCCTTTATTGCACAGCGTTTCAATGGCCATGCCCATCAGGTGCATAGCGCCTAACGCATGATGAAAACGGGTATGCAGTGCGCCGGGATACACCAGGTGGGTCATACCCACTTGCTTAATATACCGTAACCGCTGAAAATAAGGATGTTCAATCATGTCGAATATCAGCTCCGTAGGGATACTGATAAACCCGTAAACAGGATCGTTAATTATTTTCTTTTTATTCAATGTGGATATAAACTGTGCAAAAATGTTAAATAAAGGTAATAGCTGTGTCTTATATTTGTTAATTTATGTTAATCCCTTCAATAAGTTGCAACAAAAGCCGTGCTTTGGGGTTTAATATTTTTGTCTGAACCCGGATTTATAAGATTTTAACGATTTGCAGATTAAAATACTTAATTTCATCTATCCGGTCAATCCATAAATCCCCTTAATCCCGGTTCAGAAACATTACATACTACTTAAAATATATACCATGCAGGATACCACTATATTATGGGCCGATGACGAAATTGACCTTTTAAAACCCCATGTACTTTTCTTAACTGAAAAGGGCTACAAACTTACTACCGTAACCAATGGCAACGATGCCGTTGAAGCGTTCAAAAATAACCATTTCGATCTTGTTTTTTTAGATGAAAATATGCCCGGCCTAACCGGCCTGGAAACATTGTCGCAGATAAAAAATATCAATAATGATGTCCCTATTGTTTTGATCACCAAGAACGAAGAGGAATACCTGATGGAGGATGCTATTGGTTCAAAAATTGATGATTACCTGATTAAGCCGGTAAACCCGAAACAGATTCAGCTCACTATAAAAAAACTTACGGAAAATAAGCGCCTGGTTACCGAAAAAACCACCATGGCGTACCAGCAGGACTTCAGGAACCTTGGCATGACGCTGAATGAAAACCTGAGCTACCAGGAGTGGGTTGACGTTTATAAAAAACTAATTTACTGGGAACTGGAGCTGGAGCAGCTGGAAGATGCCGGGATGCACGAGATCCTGACCCTTCAAAAAGCTGAGGCCAATGTTCAGTTCTGCAAGTTTATTGAACGTAATTATTTAAGGTGGTTAAAAGAGCCGGACAATGCCCCAATCAATTCATCGCAATTACTTAAAAAGAAGGTTTTCCCGTTGCTTGATGGAAAGGGGCCGGTATTTTTTATTTTGATTGATAATTTACGTTATGATCAGTTTAAGATCATCAATCCTATTTTAACAGAATATTTCAGGCTGGAAGAGGAGGATGCATACTATAGTATATTACCAACAGCTACGCAGTACGCACGTAACTCCATATTTTCAGGCCTGATGCCTTTGGATATGGAAAAACGCTATCCCCAAATGTGGCAGAATGATGAAGACGAGGGCGGAAAGAATTTATATGAAGGCGATTTTATCACCGACCAGCTAAAACGTGTAATGCGCAGGGACGTTA
>JAQBOS010000363.1 GCA_028287925.1 Mucilaginibacter sp.
TCGATGATATGCCGTATCACGAAGTACGATTTTCCCGCGCCGGGGCTACCTGACACCAATAGGCTGCGAAAAGGGTTAATATAGTTTATCCAGCTATCCCTTACTTTACCTCTAAGGTTATATTTAGCGGGTAGGTTGATGGAATATTCATTTTCCAATTTCCTTTCTTCCTGCGGGAAGGTTTCGTTTTCAGAGTTGAATATATCCTTGTTGAGCTTTTCTTTTAGGATACGCGATAGCCAGGTGCCGCCTGTTATCATCAGTAAATAACCGATACCTGTTAATACCATATAAGCGATGGCGATCAATGCTAAATCGGTATGCAGGTAAAAACTTAAAATGCTGATCCAGTATATGAGCAGCCCACTTAGCAAGTAGGCGGTAATGCTTTTATAATTAATCTTTTCATCTTTTTTGCCTTTGACGCCAACCAGTGAAATAGCCAGGCAGAGTAATGCGGCCAGTTTGGGCTTCCACCAGTTGTTAAATAAGCCGGTTTTCGCAATGTTGGCAATGATGCGGTCTGTAATATTTGCCGTCCAGTGCCATTGGGCGAATGCCTGGTAACAGCAGATATAAAAATGTATGGCCAGTATAAAAATGCTGATAAGCCTGGTAAAATCCACGATCTTACGTAGTCCTTGTGTATCTTCCCCCGTATGCATAATAATTCCTCCTGATCTTTACAAATTCAGTCCCTGGTCTTGTTCCTTTTCTTTTGATTTTCTCTTTTTCTTTTTGCGTGGCCCGCTCGGTGCAGCTTCCGGCTGATATTTCACCAATGCTTGCAATAAGTAATTCGTTTGTTCCGGTGGTTTGAGGTAGGTTTTTGGCTGGTGCTGTTTTTGCAATGCCGGTTTTATCCGCTTATCTGTTGCACTGAACCTGTTTAAAATTGCTTTGGCACTATAAGCTTTGCCTAAATCACTGCCGTTGAATACCGTTTTATTTTGATTATCTATATAAGTGATGCCATAGGTATAGCCTTGGTCATTGGTACGGAAAGCCACATTGATGTTTCGCTTTTGCAGTTCAGCAATGAACGTGTTTTTTGTAATGGAACTATATTGTTTAAATACCTTTTCAATGTTCTCTTTCAGCGGCTCCCGATACTGCTTGCGCTTTTCAATATTCTTTTCAAATTCCTTTTGTAAATTGGCTAAGGTGGGTTTATTGTAAATAGCACTTGCCTTGATCGGTATGCCTACCTGTTCGCCTTTGTCATTGATAAGGCTGTAAATCAGGCCGCCTTTTTCGCGCATCAGCGTATTTTCGCCGCCCCGGTCGGCTATCACGTTGAATTGTTTGAGTATGGCATTAAATTCCGCCAGTGAAGTAAATTTATAGGTGCCGATTACAGCATTTACAATATTGGTAATAGCCCGTTTGGTAGGTGTTTTGCCATAGATGGCCTTTTCAATATTAGCGGGTTTGATGGTTAACATGTTGCTGTTTTTTCTGCCTTTGGCTTGCACCAAACCATATTCCTTTTCCAGTGCCATTCGGGCAGGTTCGGATAATTTCCAGCCGATGCCGTGCGTATCGATACGGCTTCCATCCGGTTTGATATTGACGGTTGCGATATGGACATGGGTATGGGCAGCGTCATTGTGCTTGTACACTATATAAGGTTGGTCGCCAAAGCCGATCTTCTCCATATAGGACAGGGTGATCTGCTGCAACTGTTCGTTACTTAGTTTATCCTGTTCGTCAAAATTGAGGGTGATGTGTACGGCATTGGTTTTGACGCGGGTGTTAAGCATGGTTAGATGCTCAAAGCGTTGCAGCTTTTGTTCCAGGCTAAACTTGTCAATATCGCCTGCAAATCCGCTGGCTAATAATAGCCTGGCTTCACCGGCTGCTATCTTGTTTTCGTTGTAATGCAGCATACCCCTGATGTTTTTCCCGTTCACGAAACGCGCAACCATTTTTCAGCTAACCTATTAATGATGGTCAATAGTTCCTCGACCTTGCCGCCAACCTTGTTATATAGTTCTGCCGTTTTGAGCGCGAAAAAAGCACGTTGCGCTTCGCTTTTGCTCATGTGAAAGAATTTGGTTTGCTGGTTGATATTAATACCAATGGCTTTGAGTTCCTTTCTGATTAGCGCCATTTCCTCCATTGGCGCGTTTAATGATATGTCCTTATAAAAACAATTGATCTGTTCGCCGTTTAATATCATGCGTGCCACTTCACCAATGCTTTGACAACCACTTTCCTGTTGGATCTCTTCAAGGCGTTTAAAGGCTTTTTCCGTCACCCGCACAATTATGGGCTGGCTTAGTATATCATCGGGATTATCGAGTTTCTTACGTGGCATACAAGTACATTTAAGAGGGTTCCAGACTTCGCGAGTTCCGAGCGAAGTCCCGACCGCAAGGGCGGCAAGATGATTTTCGTATACGAAAATCCATCTTGCTGCATTCTGACGAATGCAGAACTGGCGTTGCGAAACTGCTGCGCAGTTTGGTTAATGTTTTCTAATTGAGTTATTGGGTGGTCAATTTTGACCGGAATGTTGGCGGTCAGTTTCCGGTCGGTTGAGCGGAACAAATGACCGTAATAGCTGGCGTATCTTTTGCCGCGGCTCTTGCCGGATGCGTTTGATCCTGGGATAGTATTGGCCGTTGAATTTGCGGCCTTTGAGGTTGCTGTTGGTTTCCATTGCTATCTGTTTTGATAAGCAAAGTTGGATAGTCGGTAATCTCAAACTTGAGGAAGGCTAAGTAGTACTTAAATATTTTTAGTAGATTCCAAATTATCGTATTAAAAATGGCAGGAACGACCATTTTCGAGAATAGAGTCTTTTATTCAGTCCCTTGTTAGGAAAATGCCCATTAATAAAAGGTTGAAAAGGCATTTACCAAAAATTAATGTATTCAATTAAATCAAAGTACTACCTCAAGCTACCGTTGTTTCCGCTGTTAACGTATCGATCATTGCCGAAATGCAATAAAAACAATATGGAGTCTTTTAATTTTAATGAACTACCTGAGGTAGTGCGCCAGCTTTTTGAAAAAGTGGAGCGAATAGAAATGTTAATGGCCAGGCTGGAACCCAAAGAACCAGACGAAAATGAAATATTGAATATTGAGGAAGCTGCCGAATTTTTGAAAGTTTCCGTAGGTGCGCTGTACACTAAAGTCAGCCGCCAGGAAATTCCGTATAGCAAACCCGGCAAACGTTTGTACTTTAACCGCATTGACCTGAAAGAATGGATCAGGCAGGGTAAAAGAAGAACGCTCACCGAGATCAGACAGGATGCAGAAATACAGCCTTACCGCAACCGGTTGAGGTCTGCCATCAGAAGAAACCATTAAAATTTCAGTTTAATCCGTCCTGCGGCTTCGATTTTCTTTTTGTCTTTTACCTTGGTGTAAACCAGCGTTGTTTTGATGCTCCGGTGGCCGAGCAACTTAGAAACCGTCAACAACTCCGTTCCTAATTCCAATTGCAGTGTCGCATAGGTATGCCGGAAACTGTGAAAAGTGATGTTCTTTGAAATACCGGCATTTTTCAACCAACCTTTGAAACAATCCCGCATACTCGAATAGGCAAGGCCCTCAAATACACGCTCGTCCGGGTTGCCCCTTTCACCCATGATTTCCACGGCCTGATCCGAAATCGGCAGGATCTCCGCACCCTCTGTTTTTTCCTGTGTAAATTGCAGGTGATATTTTCCTTCTGAGCCGCGCACCTCTGACCAGTACAAGGTTTGCACATCCGAAAAGCGCAAACCGGTTAGCCCTGCAAAGATGGCTGCTCTTTTGATCAGATTGGATTTAGCCGGGGCGTCTACGAGTTGCTGAAACTCTTCCAGTTCCAGTTGTTCACGATGGGTCTCTTTCGGACTTATCGCATCGACCTGGCTGTAAAGGTCGGTCGTCAATAAGCTTTGTTTATAAGCCTGTTTTAATGACGAACGGAATTTGGCGAAATAACTAACTGCTGTATTCGTAATTATTGGCCGACCTCGGCGCCCAATTCCAGGCCCGCTTAGCATGAAATTTCGATAATCGACACAAAAGAATTCGTCCAGGTCATTAAAAATCACATCATGCCCGGCAAACTCCAGGAAGTAGCGGAAAGCCATCGCATAATTGTCTGAATCGGTTTCCTGTTTCGCGCCGGTATATTCGCGGAAATAATCAACGAAGCTGGAATTGCGGTCGCGATCCGATATAAAACCAAACTTCCGATTTTGGATGTCTAATTGCCGTGTTGCCCGGATATTTTCTACCAACGCTTTTGTTTCGGTGTTGTGCTGGCGTTGCCACATATCTGAAGGTTTATCATACGTAAACAACTCAAGAAATTCAAAACGTTGCGGTTTACCATTTTTGGGGCTTCTCAAAGGGGGAGAAAAATCTAACAAAAGCGAATGCCGCCCTTTGGTAAGTTTTCGTTTTCGGATATGAACTTTAGGCATGATTACCTCCCGGATTAAAGATTTTATCAAGATGCGATTTGAGCACGTAGGTAAATTTTCCGACCTGGTACTTCGGCACCTCGTTCCTTTTAAGAATGTCAAAAAGTGCTTTTTCAGAGATATTATAGTTTTTTTGCGCTTCGCCCATGTGGTAGCATTCGGACAGGTTTGAGCTGTTTGGCTTCCGGTCATCCGGCAGTTCA
>JAQBOS010000370.1 GCA_028287925.1 Mucilaginibacter sp.
CACCATATTGATCGTGCCTATGGCACTTTATTTGGCGAGTTTTATCTGCGATGGGTTAAAACCCATCGTTACAAAATATTTCGAGCCGATGGCTCTTTAGTTTAAGGTCCGGATTTATTTATTTTTATGATTAGCCCGAAGGCCATGTCTCTGTTTAAACAAACGGTAAAAGAAAAGAGTACCCACACCAAACATCACAGAGACAAAACAGGCAGTTATTAAGGCCGTTTTTTTACAACTTAACGAGAGTTCGATATAAAGGTTGGTACGCAATTTATTGATTGTCAGATGCTTTCATTTTGATAAAAATTAAAACACTGATAATGAGCGTGTTTCACAGCGTTCCGGGTGTTCCGTGTACAAAAATGGAACGCTTTGCCGGCGTGGACACACAAACTTGTGCTTCGCCTCATCTAAAGCTACAACTGCACGCGGTTGTCCAAAGGACTTCTATGAAGGAAGGTTTTTGGGGTGAAGCGATCGTTTGCTTATGTCGAACTCACGTTAACTTAATACCGGTTATAAACTTTACCCCGGCCTTTCTAAAAATTGTCGTTATAAGAACCTGAACCCGGCGTTGATAATTTTACATTCTTAATTTGGGCGCTTCCCTCAAATTCAAGCCTTATGCCAACAATTTCGCCAAGGTTATGCTTTTGCATGGTGCTAAATATCAGCTTGTTGTTCAGGTAAATTTTAAAGCTGTTTTTTTCAACACGGCATTTCAGGTTCTGAAATTTGCTAAAATCGCAGCCAAAGGCGGTCATGTCATGATCTTTGCCGCCAATCCATTGATCTTCAGTCCATAGGTCCAGTGTCGAAATGCAACCTTTATCACCAAGCGGAATAATAATGGCGGTGCTGCTGCCTAAAATTATAGCCCTTACCTTGCGGCAAACCGATGCCTCTACTGCTGATGCATTTCTCAGGGTGGTTTCAAAAGTAAAGTTACCGGCGTCAATATCTTTAAACTCATGCACATTTAAAAAATATGTCCAGGTATCATTAAAAACGGGCAATCCTGTTTTTTCATGAAGGGTTTCGTCTGATACACCCATAAAACCTTTTCCCTTTATTTCTTTTGCCGAAAGATAAGTAGGAACCGGGCGCCGGTTAATAATTGCTTTCCAGCCTTTGGTTTTTATATAAAGCACACATTTCTTTTTTACTTTATTATTGATCACAAGCTTTGCGATAAAAATACCCGGCTCATAATAAACGGAAGTATGCTGCTTACTGTCGACCGGGATCTTCTCTACCCGGTTTGGATCCCATGATTGTTGAATAAATGCGCTATCAGCCTTGAAAGGGGAGATGTCATAATTAAATACGACAGAATTAGGCAGTGAATCAGAAACTTTTATGGCTTCAAATTTTATTTTATTGAGATCAACAGGCTTGGGTTTTTTCTGAGAGATCACAAAAATAATTGCTCCGATAGCCAAAACAGAAATGATCAGGATTGCAGCCCATTTGATTTTGCTGACAGCGGCCGCGGGTGCTTCATAGTTTTGAATAGGGCTCCGCTCATTTGTTATTTGTATTTCATCTTCAATAAGGTTTTTCTGTTTGAAATCGCGCCAGCTCTCATATCCTACAAAACCGGCTAAAGCATTTAGTGTGGCTGTTGTCGGAAAGTTTTCGTAACGTACCTTCCCCCAGATTCTTTTTAGGGTTGATATACTGAGCTTAATCTTTGTTTTATCAAAGATCCTTTCGCTCAGCTGCTCGAAATCATCATTGCTCCATACACTACCATCGCCCCAGTTAAGAGATTGCTCAATCAGCTTACGGCATAGTACCAGCAGTTGTTTTTCTTTTTCCATCCGGGTTAAAAATAGCCACCTGGTTTTATTTTTTCATTCAAAAACAGGTTTATAAAAAATTGAACAAAATTGAAATGGCTTTGAACTCAGCATTTAATAAGGTTTTGTGAGTTTTGATTTAAAAATAAGAATCTAAACACATAAAAAATGAAAATAATATTTACATCGCTAATGCTCATGATGTTTACATGGGTATTTGCTCAGAAAAAATCGGTAGTTCATAATTATTCAGTTATTAAGGAAGCGGATTGGATGATCCCCCGTACCGATACTTTGGATTATGCCTTTGATAAAGCGCTTTTGCTGAAAAGAAAAATAGGCAATTATAAATCAGCAAGCGTAGCTTATCCAAAAAAGTTAAACTTTAAAAATGGCATTATTGAAGCTGATCTTTCATGGCCCGGTAAGCAAGGTGGTTTTGTTGGCCTGGCGTTCCGCATAGGTGATGCGCACCACTATGAAACAATCTATTTCAGGCCCGAAAGCTCAGGCACTATCAACGCTGTACAATATATGCCCGAAAAAAAGCTGGAATTTAACTGGTGGAATTATGAGTCGGATAAATACCAGGCAAAAGCCACATTACCACTACACGGATGGTTTCATGTAAAACTAATTGTTAAAGGCAGCTCACTAACCGTATTTGTGGATAAACAGCCAAAGCCTGTAATGGTGTATAATAACCTGGATAGCAGCCTTAAAACCGGGTCAGTTGGTTTTTGGTTGGGAAATTGCACCATAGGGGCCTATAAAAACTTAGTGGTAACAAATCTTTAATAATCACTACAATGCGGATAGTATTTATTTTTCTTAGTATAATAATTGCCTCGCAGGTTGCAAATGCACAAACAAGCAACAGCATTAAATATGGCAACAACCCGGATAACGGGCATTATTTAAAAGTTGGGGATAGCACAAAGATCTATTACGAAGTTTATGGAAAAGGGCGGCCGGTTGTATTGCTGCATGGCGGGTTATTTGGCGACATTTCAGAATATGAAAAACTGATCCCCAAATTGAGCGAGCATTTCCAGGTGATAGCAATTGAAACGCGCGGGCATGCAAAATCAGAGATTGGCCACCAATTATTTACTTATAAACTAATGGCGCAGGATGCTTATACCGTTATAAAACGCCTCACCAACGATAGCACCATAGTTATTGGTTTTAGCGATGGCGCTGTTATTGGTATGAATTTAACTATTGAACATCCCGAAATAGTAAGAAAGCTGGTGTTTGCAGGTGGAAATATCTCAAAGGAAGATTACAGGCCTGGTGTAGTAGCAGATCTTGAAAAAACAACCGGCAAAACAATGGAAAAGGATTACCCCGATTTTGTTAAGGATCGAAAAAAAATAATGCCGGAACCGGAAAGATGGGATGAGTTTGTTGATAAATTAAAACATGCATGGTTAACGCAGGTTAAAGTTGAGCCATCGCAATTAAAAAATGTTAAATGCCCGGTGCTGGTGGTTGGCGGCGACAGGGATCAGTATAACACAATAGATAACTTTTATAAGGTATATAGACAGCTCCCTAACGCAAGTTTGGCAATTATTCCGCAGTCTGACCATATTGTTTTTTATCGCTGGCCCGGTATAATGGAAGCAATTGTGATGCTTTTTGTTAATTAGATCAGGTAAAAAGGAAATTGCTTTTAGAATTTCTAACGCCATTTATTTCGCAGGCCTTCGACCTGCGCTAACGTATTACGACCTTTCAGGCCTTTAACATTGTGGTAGAACCAAAAGCATCAAGCCCTGAAAGGGCGACATAAATCAGCGCAGGTCGAAGGCCTGCGGGAGGGGCCACACGAAACATGTTAATAAAATCTGACGCTCAAGTATTGCATGCGCTATTTTGTTTTTAATATAATGTGATTAGCTTTAGTTGCTCTAATTAAAAGCTAAACTCATTTATGAAAATTCT
>JAQBOS010000403.1 GCA_028287925.1 Mucilaginibacter sp.
CAGATTTTTTGCATCAACAACAACTTCAATATCAGGGTTTGCAAGGTCGTTCATGTCAATAGTACCTGTTATGCTTCCAGTTCCCTTTTTTGCGTCCCTAAGCGTCATGTTGTTAATTTTCACTACGGTATTAACAACATCAACAGTGTCGGTAATTGTATATGCTGTTTTTAAATAGTTTACAGTAACCCCGGTATTGTTTAATATAATATTACCGTTGAGCTTAGGTTTTGAAACAGGGCCGGTTAGTTTTAAGTTGCTTGAAACCGTGCCTTTAATATTCGAAACCAGGTCTTTTATAAGCGGCTCAAAAATTATCGCCTCCGTTTGGTTCATGTTTACATCAAAATCAAGGTTATCTTCTGTGCCATGCCCAATCTGATAAACGCCTGCAAGGTTCACGGTTTCGAGGCCGCGGTTTTTAATATTAATTTTCACATCGGCCTGCTTACGGTCATTTCCAAGGGTTGATGATATGCCTACATCACCAACAAGCGTTTTATTCATCACCAGCGAATCAATGCCTAACTTGGCATCTACCCCCGGCGATTTCATAATGGAAGTAAAATTAACATCGCCATTAAGCAAGCCTTTTAACTGGATCCCTGCTGATTTGGTAAGCTGGTTTAACGTGCCCATGCTGAATTTTTGGAATGTAAGCTTAAGCTTATCTGCCGGATTATCTGAAATAAAGCCATCTATCTTAACTTTTTGCTGCCCGTTTGAGAGCTCAAAACCTTGTACCTGCGTTTTGCCATCCAGGAATTTTACACTCACTTTTTCAAGTATTTTCCAGTTTTGATGCTCCAGGATCACATCCGATGGTAATATGTGCAGCCTGGCGGTAGTATCGCGGCCAAAATTAACCAAGCCGTATAAATCCAGCTGGTTCACAGCATCTTTATCAGATAACTTTACATTGAAGTTTAAACTGTCATTCTTTAAAAAATTGGTTACTGTAATGTTTTTAATAAACAAGCTATCGGTAATGTTAACCTTGCTTAATGAAAGGTTTAAGCCTAAATAATCCTCGCTGGTGCCTTCATCAATAATAAAATCGTGAAAAACAGTTTTGCCATATTGTATGGTTTTGACGTATGCATTAAGCGTTGCCGTTTTCTTTTCCGAATTAAACTCACCCACAAAGGTGCCCTGGTCGGGGATTTTAAGATCGGGTACAAAAATGGCGATCAGCGGATCGATATTTTTGAGGGTTAAATTAAAGGCAAAGTCCTGTGCCTTTGGGGGAGTTATGTCTGTTTTTAATGAGGGGATATATCTTTTAACGATGGTTTTAAAATAGGAGGGCAGCGTTGCTAAATCAAAACTGCCTTTTATATAACCATCAGCAACATCCGATTTTAGATTAATTGCCCTTTGATTACCTTTCCCGGTAGCTGATATTGATAAGGAATCGATCACGTAATTATTTCGGGGATCAACAATCCTTATCTTTTGTAAAGAAGCTTCGCCTGCCAGGTTGCTAAGGCTATTGCCTGAAAAATTAGCTTTCATTTGGCTGGTGAAAGTTATGGTATCGTCCAGCAGCTTTAAATCGTGCAGCTTTGCATTATCAACATTTGCAGAAAAACTGTAGAGCGGTAGGGCTGGGTTTAGGTCGGCACTCCCGTTACCGTTAAGCTTGATCTTTTTATCATTGATGGATAATTTGCCGCTGGCTACTTTTTTAACAAAGCTGCCGTTTAAGGCCACATTGTGATAATTGTACCCTTTAAAAGCTAATTCACTTATTTTAGCATCAATGTTTTCATTTAAAGTTTTAAGATCATCGCCGCTGCCTTTAACGTTTGCAACCATGGTAACCCGTCCCAGGTCTTGTTCATCAAGCAATTCGCCAAGGTCAAATGCATAAGTATTAAGTTTGCCGCTATAGGCAGGTACGCCGGCCTTATTTATTTTCAGGTTAATGTCAGAGTCAAATCTCCCCAATTTGGTTTTAAATGTTCCATAGGCCACAAAATCATTCTGCAGGCCGGTAAACCGCCCCGAAAAATTAACATTCCCAAATTTTGATATAATATCAGGCGTTTTGGCATTACGCTTCCCTGCAAAGTTGCTATAGAGGTAATCCAGATCGGCTTTGTTGGTAGCTATCTGGTCGAAATTCAGCTCAAGGAAGGTATTGTCCCAATCAGGCAGCCCTTTTAAGCTAAAATCGCCCCGGATATAAGTTGCTTTTGCACCGGTAATGGTAAGGTTTTTAGCCTTAAGATTATTTACATAGCCCTTGATCCGGCCATCCAAACCCAGGTCGAATTTTACGTTTTCCAGCCCGGTTGTAAAATAAGCTATATCGGTTGATGAAACTTTTGACGATTTAAAGTCGCCATCCATATAAACCTTATCTTCAATATGTGAGCCCACATCATCAAAGGATTTAAACTTCATCCTGAAATAATTTTTAATGCTTGAATGATTGGTTAACACAAACAGGTTTTGCGCCAGGATCTGGTTGGTATCAATAGTGGCGTCAGCATTGAATTTTTTTAGATAGAACCCGCTTTTTTCGCGAAGTGTAAGGTTGGTTACATTGCCTTTAAAAAGATGGTTGGTGATGTCCATGTTTTTTATAACGGCGCTAAAATGTTTTACATCCAGGTCATCAAAGTTTATCCCTTGTACAAGGGTATCAACCAGCAGGTTTTTAAAACGGAAATGAAAATTGTTGATGGCGATTTTTTCAAACACTACCTGCCAGGGCTTGCTTTTTGTTGTATCTGGAGGCCCGCTTAGCGCGTCAATAATAAATTGAAGATTTGATGTGCTGTCGCTCTGTTTTTTAAGATAAGCCGATCCGTTATTCAGCTGGATCAGCTTAAAATCAATTACCCGGTTGTAAAGGCTGCTGAACAATGAAAAATTGCTTAGATCAACCTCTAATTTTGGCGTGCTTAATAACGTGTCTTTTTTCTTATCCAGCACATAAAACCCCTCAAGTACAATCGATGAAAAAGGCTTAATATAAAGGCTTTGGATCCTAACCTTTGTATTTAATTTTTTAGACAGATAGCCTGTCGCTTTTTTTGCTGCCCAGGTTTGTACGGGCTTGTATTGGAACACCAGCAACAGGATGCTGAATATCAATAGAATAACCAATACTATACTTAACGCTATTTTGAGTGCTTTTTTAATAACTTTGCCTTTTAATTGGTGAGTTAGCGAATTAGTGAATTAGTGACTGATGTATGTTTAATAGTTGGTTTAACATACACAACACAATATGGTTTAATAATCATAACAATTTTTAGTTTGTATGGTGATTATACATTTTTAATTCACTAAATCAGCAATTCACTAATTCAATAATTGATTAAATACATGCCTGTAATATTAGGAATCGAATCTTCATGTGATGAAACCTCTGCATCTGTTTGTGTTGATGGTGAGATACTAAGCAATGTTATTGCCAATCAAACCATACACGAAGCATACGGAGGTGTTGTCCCTGAGCTTGCCTCAAGGGTTCATCAGCAAAATATTGTTCCTGCCGTTCAACAAGCACTATTGAACGCAAAAGTAAACAAAAATGATGTGGATGCCGTAGCTTTTACACGCGGCCCCGGACTTTTAGGCTCGCTGTTGGTTGGGGTATCATTTGCAAAGGCCTTTGCTTTGGCAAAAAACATCCCGCTTATTGATATAAATCATATGCAGGCGCATGTACTGGCACATTTTATTGACGATAATAAACCATCGTTCCCGTTTTTATGCTTAACCGTATCCGGCGGGCACACCCAAATAGTTTTGGTGAAAGACTATTTTGATATGGAAGTGATAGGCCAAACGCTTGATGATGCCGCTGGCGAAGCAATGGATAAAACCAGCAAGATTTTAGGCTTGCCTTATCCGGGAGGACCCCTGATTGATAGATATGCACGCCTTGGTAATCCTGATGCCTATAAATTCCCTGAACCTCAGATCCTTGACTATAACTTTAGCTTTAGCGGGTTAAAAACATCTATCCTTTATTTTATAAGGGATAATGTTGCGGCTAATCCCGATTTTATACAGCAAAATTTAAATGATATTTGTGCATCAGTTGAAAAACGGATAGCTACCATCCTATTAAATAAGCTAAGCAAAGCCGCACAGGCTTACGGCATAAAAGATCTTGCTTTGGCAGGAGGTGTATCGGCCAATACAGGTTTAAGACAGGGCTTGCTTGCTTTGGGCGAAAAAAACGGCTGGCGTTGTTTTATCCCAAAACTTGAGTATTGTACAGATAACGCCGCTATGATAGCCATAGCAGGTTATTACAAGTTTTTAAAGGGCGAATTTGTAGGGCAGGAAGTAACGCCGCTGGCCAGGATGCCATTTGGCCCCCTGACCCCCTAAAGGGGGAAGTATGGCGGATAGCTAACATCGTGTTATAGAAATAATAATTATAAATATATCTGGCCTTTCTTTACAGATGAGGCTAATAAATTCCCCCTTTAGGGGGTTAGGGGCTTATGAACATACCATCACTTATATTCTGGGCGGTTTTTGTACTGCCGTTTGTTGCGTTTTTAATATGGCTTATGCGGCAGGATAAGCGTAAAGGCAAAACAGGCCTTATAGTTTTGGCTATAATGGTTATAGGCTGTATTGCTTATATGTATTGGAAAACCAAAGGGCAATAAAAAAGGTGCGTTTTAACAAAACGCACCTTTTTACATGACTTAACAAAAATCAGGCACAATACAGGAAAGATCCGTGACCTGCCGCCATGCAATAAGCAGGTGCACAACCAATTGGCTGCTGGCCGTTAGGAAACGGATTAGTGGTAGAAGAACAATAGGTTTGTTGTAAAGTACCCCCGGTAATTTGTTTTAATTCCTTTTTTGTTAACTCATTCATCAGGCTTAGTTTGCCTGCAGGTCTAGGTTGCTTTTTCATCACGTTTTAAGTTTATAATTGGTTAATTAAATGTATGCAGATATTTATTAAAATACAAATGTTATTTAACCAATAGCTAAGAATTAATTTTAACAGAACCTGCATATAACATCCCCTTAATTGTATTTATAATCAATTGTTTAAATGCTAAATAGTTTTCCTCTATTTCCTCTGAGGAAAAATATTGTTTCATTTCAGGCAATATATCACCTATAGTAAAGGGCTCTTTAATGGTATCAAAAATAATCATGTCCAGTTCATCTAAATAGTATTCCTTAATGTTGCCCTGCAATTCATCTGGTAATAATAGTACAGGCCGGGATAACTTTTCTTCGGTAAAATTTCTTTCTATAAGTGCATGAACCTGTTCTTTGTAATCAAGTTTCCAATTCCAGCCAATGGTAAGTAATTTGTAATGTTCAGGTAAACCTATTTTGATTTTTAACAACTCATTTTCGGGCAATGAAAATATTTCCTGGATCCGTTCATAGGTTTTAATCCCTGCCTTATAAAGGCTTGTTACGACAGGCTGGTTGGCATATAATTTTTTTAATAAAGAATTGGTTGTTGATTCCAGCCTGAATATTTCCAGTAAGCAATCGCGTTCCGGATTATGAGGTAACAGTAGTTTTGCCTGTTTTATAAATTCGTTTCGACTTATGTTGGGTTTAAGGTCTGAAACCGAATGTTTTTTATTTAAATAATCTATAGCGGCATTTGTGCGGTCAAATAATGGTTCAGCTTTTTTTGCCGCTCCGGGTTTTTCCGCCGCCAATGAGGGTAACTGATCAAGCTTAAGCAAAGGAGAAATGTATATGGCAGACCGCATATTTGCACCTCCCGATCGCACCATATTAATTACCCGGTAATAATATTCAGGATAATCGCTCCTTAGTTTTTTTGCAACATGATCACATACGTGCGGGTATTTTTTAAAGCCGCCAACCGGGTGGATCATTTGTATGTGGGGATAGTCTTCAAATTTAATGTAATCCTTAAATACAGGGTTATCAACCATTTCCCCATAGTAGCTAATGGGAATCTTTGCTGCGGCTGCAAGCTGACAAAAAAGATATTGTTCAAAAATGAAGTTCAGGCTGCCGGTATTTACCTTAGTAAGGCTGGCCTTGTTTTCGTCAATAAATTTAAAAGCCTGTTCACAATAGTTTTTAAAGAAATTCAGATCGCTGCCGCCCAGTAAACCTGCGTTGCTACCATAAAGATCCTTATGTTCATAGTTCTCTTTTAATAGCGATGGCGGTATATAAGTAAAGTGTTCGTTTACCCCGTTTAAAGCACTCAGGTAAAATTCCAGGTTTTTATCAAGGTTTTGGGCTGCCAGGCGCAAACCAAGAAATTCTTCATCCGGTTTTTGCCAGATAAAAACATCCCCATCCAAATGAAGAAAAGGTTCTGTTTGAATACTATACGTATAAATTTTTGCTAAAGCCCATAAGGCTGGATGATAATGATCAAGTGTTCCCTCTAATTCGGTAGATCCAGATGAATAAGGTAACTGCAGCCGATCAATTAAAATCTCTTTTCCTTTTAAATCGGTCACCAGGTTAACTTCTCCAAAAATAGCTTTGGCCTGCAAACAGCTTAGTGCCCAGCTCATCCAATGATACTCGCAGGAGAGCCATCCGGCTTTCATGCTTACCAGGTTTTCATTATTTGTGTTGGATGGGCCGGTCCAAAAGGTTTGAAGGATTCTCATAACACGATTAAAGGATTATATGGATTTACACGATTGATGGATATGATTAAGGAACTACATTGATTAGCACGATGTGGTTTGATTTAGGGTTAGCTGAGCGACAAGGTAAGAAATTTTTTTACATGCTTTGAATCCTGTTGATCTTTAAAATCCTTTAATCGTGTCCATCAATCGTGTTACAATCCGCTATAAATTTGCAGGTAATGCACTTAGTTAATAACTTGTGAGCCATTATTAACTGGTATAATTAATCTCCTCATAGCAATGATCAGAATTGGCAAAACGCTGTTATTTATTTCCTTTATATCCCTGGTGCGAACAGGCTTCGCACAGCAGATTAAAGTAAGCCCCGGGGTGGAGCAGGCGTTAAACAAAGTTGATACGGCACA
>JAQBOS010000404.1 GCA_028287925.1 Mucilaginibacter sp.
AGGTGCCGGTGTTTATATGATCAAATGCGTAAGTACCCGCATCATTGCTCAATGTACCTTTAACTACTGATGAGTCGGCGGCATTAAGCAGGGTTACAGTTGCGTAATCCATTGGCTTGCCTTTTTCATCAAGCAGCGCGCCTGTAATTTTGGCTGATGATTTTGACGGTTGTGCATATCCGAAGGATACACCTGCAATGGCAAACAGTATTATGGTTAATATTTTTATGGCGATGGGTCTCATGGTTTGTTAATTTTGAGGCAATAACTTGCCCATTAAAGAATGTTGTTCTTTTTAAAATTTGTTAGTTAAATTTTGAATTCCCCGGTTATTTACCGGGCAGTGGCGGATGTATTAGAATGTATATTTTATTTGCTTCATATGTTTTAGTTGTTGTACAATAAAACCCTTGTTGGTTTTTTTACCTGTTTTAATTGGCTGCTTGCGTGGGCCGCCGGTTAGTACTTTAAATTTGTTTTAGTTACTTATAAGATGTAAAAAGGGGGGGTAAGGTTACAGCTAAACCTGATTTTTTGGTCAATGGATTGATTTTATCGGTAAGCAGCCAATTTTTATCGGTCAACGCCTTTTTTTGCGTTTCCAATAGCAATTAAAAAAAATTGGCAGTTTTCAGTAAACAGTTTGAAGATATAATTCTCCAATAACTGCCAACCGCAAACTGCCAACTGCCAATTGCAAACTCTTTTACTGTCTACCGCACACTATCTTTCCCAATGCTATCCTTTTTAGCAGTAACAATGGTGTCAACTTTACATTGCAGCCCGTTGTCAGTCATGTTGAAAATTGAAAAAGTAGCTTTATTATCCGTTTTGTTTAAATTACGACAATTATATAAATTAACATCCTGTAAATAATTATCAAGCTTTTGGTCAATTATAACTTTAGCGTTTAAAGGCAATTTTAAGGTTAATACCACTTCTTCGGCATGCCATGAAATGTTTGGTCTTTTGCGCAGGGTATAATCAAACTTTAAAACAGTATCCTGCTGCGCGAAAATATAAGAGGTGTTGCGGGCATTAAATAAAGCCGCTTCATAATTGCCGCCGTTTGCCCTGAATGATTCTTCAAGCACCGGGTAATTAACATCGCTTTTTTCAATATATAAGGTAACACTGCGCGGTTCATTATGAAAACCGTTATAATTATCGTCAGTTACTATCATATTCTTGAAATGATTTTTGATATCAAGCTTCACACTGTCATCGTGCGAAAAATATTTTATATCATTCAGCTTCAGGTAATATGTATTGTCTTTGGTAGCCTTTAAATTAATGCTTTCGGTAAAGCTGGCTGAATCCCTGAAACCGGCTGCTATTTTGGTAGCGTAAAAAATAAGCAGTCCCAATGCACATAGCCACAGCACAAGTAAAACGGTACCTGTTGATCTGCCAATGCTCCCCACATTAAATATCCCTTTAATGGTTAACAATATTATGGTGATAACAGGGATAAAGGCTACCACAAAGGCGGTTATAAAAATGTTCTCGGCATACTCATTTTCAATTACTCTGAATGGGAAAATATGATCAACAAAGTCTGCACCAAAACCAACAGACGCTATAAATACCACAACCAGGAAAACAGCAGCGGCAAAGGCAGCCAGCAATATGGCTACACCCAACAGCTTTACCAGCACTTTACCGGCCCCATTAAAAAATATCCCTAAGTGATGAAAAAAGTCGCCGACAAAATCGCGGGCTTTATATACAAATGGCCTGGCCTCATGGCCAAAGTTTGAAAGGTTTTGACGAACAGAACTTAATTCATCTTCCAAATTCTTTTTAAACCCCTGAAGATTTTGCTTTTCGCCTTTCATGGCCATTTTATCAGCGCGGCTAACTGCCTTGGGCACAACAATCCATAATATAATGTATAACAAAAACCCGGTGCCGCCTACCGGTGTAAATAATGCAAAGGCAAGCCTTATCCAAACAGCGTCAATATTAAAGTAATTGGCAATTCCGGAGCACACGCCGGCAACCAAATGATCATCGGGATCGCGGAATAGCCTTCGGCCTTCGGTATTATAAGCATTGGCTGTAGTGTGACTATTGTTTTCACCTTCGGCGCTTTCAAAGTCAGCAACGCTTCCCATCTGTTCAACAATGCTGTTAACATCCTGTTCAACAATAACCTGCTTGTTTTCTTTTTCAAGCGCCTCGCTAAACATTTCGGCAATGCGATTTTCAATATCTGTTGTGATCTCCAGGCTATCCGCCGAGTTTGAGAAATGACGTTTTACTTCCGTCATGTAGTTTTTTAAGATCTCGTAGGCATCTTCCTCGATGTGAAAAACGATGCCGTTTATATTTATAATGATAGTTTTGTTCATGATGATAATAATTTCAGGTTTTTTATTTTCTGTTCCCAA
Organism: Mucilaginibacter sp.; assembly: GCA_028287925.1. GTDB lineage: Bacteria > Bacteroidota > Bacteroidia > Sphingobacteriales > Sphingobacteriaceae > Mucilaginibacter. The sequence continues at coordinate 2,394 of JAQBOS010000404.1, forward strand.
TAGCTGTTTGTACAGCAAATAATAACTCCTCCCAGGTTTTATCCAGTTGCTCCAGCACGTTTTTGCCCTCGTCAGACAGGATATAATACTTTCTTGGTGGCCCCGATGTTGACTCAACCCAATTGTAAGTAAGCAGGCCATTATTTTTTAAACGGGTAAGCAAAGGATACAGAGTGCCCTCAACTACAAGCAATTGGGCTTTTTTCAGCTCAGCTATTATGTCTGATGCATATGTTTCTCCCTTTGCTATTATGGAAAGAATGCAATACTCCAGTATCCCTTTCCGCATTTGGGTTTGTGTGTTTTCAACAATCATACTACAAAGATATATGTTTTAAATTGTATTATGCAATACATAGTACTAAAATATAGATATAAATTTTTTTTATTGCTTTTTTTAAATAAAAACCAATATTATTTGGTGTTTACCTTGATAAATTGATAACGTAACATTATATTTAACATTAATTAACTATTAACGGATCTTATTATTAACGACATGAAAAAACTTTTACTAGTAAGTTTGTGCTTCCTGCTGTTTTTTATTACACAGGCATCAGCACAAAATCGAACAATTACTGGGACAGTTACTTCAAAGGATGACGGTTTGCCGCTTCCCGGAGTAAGTGTTATAGTACCAGGCTCTGGGATTGGTACTCAAACCAATGGACGTGGCTTTTACAGTATTTCTGTGCCAGCATCTGGAAAATCACTGTCTTTCACTTACATTAGCTATGTAAAACAAACGGTTGATATCGGTTCTACCGGTATTGTGAATGTTGTTTTAGAAACAAATGCAAGGCAGTTAGGCGAAGTGGTTGTAACTGGTGTGGGCGTTGCTACCGTAAAAACAAAGGTAGCTATCGATGTTGCTACCGTATCACCAAAGGATTTCGCAAAAAGTGCAACCGTATCGGTTGACCAGGCTTTGATAGGCCAGGTGGCAGGCGCCCAGGTTATCCAGCAAAGCGGTAAGCCAGGTAGCGGAGCACAGATTATTTTGAGGGGTTTCACTAACCTTAATGGTTCAGCTCCTTTGATCATATTAGATGGTGTTCAGGTAGGTAATGATGTTATCGATAATATCGACCCTTCAATCGTTGATCACATCGAGATCGTTAAAGGTTCTGCGGGCGGTATGCTTTACGGTTCTGCGGGTGGTAATGGTGTAATCCAGATCTTTACCAAAAAAGGCTCAACTGATCGTAAATTAACTGTTGACTTCTCTTCAAAATTCAGCAGGGACAAGGTTTTGCAAAGATTTCCCTTAGTTGCTAAATTCCATCACTACGATACAGACGCAGCCGGCAATATCCTGGATTCAGACGGCAATCCTATAGTTGCCGACATACACGGTGTTTGGACTTCACCTCAGGAGGAAGATTATGCTGCTGACCCTACGGTTCAAAATAACAAGTCTTACAAACTTCCGGTATATGATCATACCAAACAGGGATATCGTACTGCAAATACATTCAGCAACTCGTTAAACATCAGAGGCGGGTCTGAAAAAGCGGATTATGCTTTCAGTGCATCAAACTTGCAGCAACAGGACGTTTTCAGCAACAGCTTCAGCAGGACTAACCTGAGCTTGAATTTTGGGTTCACTATTGCCAAAGGCCTTACATTCAGGAATAGTACGCAACTGATCTACACACACGAAGATTTGCTTAATGGTAGCCGCTTCAACCTGGTAAACTCATATCCGTTCATTAACTTTGATTATGTTGATCCAACTACCGGATTGAAAACAGTGAAACCAAGTGTTGATATTGATGGTAACAACTCAATAACTGAAAGAGATTATCACTCACGTTATAACAATACTCCGCGTATTCTTGAAAGCGCAGGTTTGAACTACAAGTTCCCTAAATTTGTGGAGTTAGATTATAAATACTCTATGGATTATTCTACTTCTGATGGTCAGGATTATTATAAAAATCAAACAGCCTCTTATCAGCAAATTCCCTGGGGCCCAATCAATGGTCAAATCACAGATCAGTTTAGCAATAACAGAAATGAGTATGCTATCGCAAGCGCTTTCTTACGCTTCGATCTGAAAAATGATTTTCATAGCAGCCTTCCTATCAAATTTACTACCCAGGCCAGCTATGATTTCCGTAAGACAGACTATCGATACTATTATGCTCAGGGTACAGGTATAACACCTTATCCACCGGTAAGCGTTAGCGGGTCAAGCACTATATCAGCTGGCGATGGTAATGATTTACACACTTTAACTTATGGATTTTTAGTTAACCAGACTATTGATTGGGGTAATTTATTTGGGGTTTCTGGTGGTTTCCGTTCAGATTATTCTTCTGTATTCGGTGGCCAGTCCAAACCATTTACCTTCCCTCGTGGAACGGTTTATTTTAACCCTTCAGAATTATTTTCAGGAAAGGCGCTGGTTAGCAACTGGAAACTGCGTGCCGCATATGGTGAAGCAGGAGTACAGCCAGGTACTTATGACAGGCAGTTAACCTTGAGCTCAGCTCTTCTGGGCCCAAGCGGACCAACTATTTATAACCAAACCACAGCACGTAACGCTGAACTGCAAGTACAAACTACTAAAGAGTTGGAAATTGGTTCTGATCTAAGCTTAACACCTTTCACAGGCAACTGGTTATCACAATTGAACTTAAGCGGTTCATACTGGAGAAGGACATCTGCTAATGATATCCAAAATGCTCCGGTAGCACCTTCTACAGGTTTCCAGTCAATATTAAACAACCTGGTGTCCTTAAAAAGTAATGGTGTGGATCTGACATTAGATGCTAAAACGTATAAATCAGAGAATTTTACCTGGGATCTTGGTTTAAGGTTCGCTACATCTAAAACTATTGTAACCAAAGTATCTGGTGGCATTCCTTTCTATGCAGGTGCATTTGCAGTTACGGAAGGCCAGCCATTGGGTGTGTTATACGGCCAAACCCCGTTGCATAGCATCAACCAGTTACAACCTAATGGAACCCGGTACATAGCTGCTGCAAACGCGGCTAATTATACGCTTGTTGATGGTAACGTAGTGGATATTCGTACCAATAGAGCATTATTAACTGCTTCAAATGACCTGTCAAACATGGGTAATACCAACCCTACGTTTACCTCTTCTATGTTCAACAGGTTTACTATTTATAAAAAATTAAGTGTATCTGTTCAGTTTGACTGGATACATGGTAATAAAATTTATAACCAAACCCGCCAATGGCTTTATAGGGATAGGTTATCAAGAGACTTTGATAAATCTGTAACCATAGCCGGAAAAACAGGTTCATTTGT
>JAQBOS010000425.1 GCA_028287925.1 Mucilaginibacter sp.
GATTTTTCCAAAAATATTTTAATACCCGTTAACCAGCAGTAACCTTATCTTGCATTTGTTTATTATCAGATCCTGGGATATAATGGTATGTCGAATGTCTTTTCAGCGTTACCGTGCTTAACCTTTAAGATGATTTTACCCGGATGCTTCAATAGTTCACGGACCTCCGCAATACTTAAGTTGTTTTTATTATTTACACTGACAATCTCATCACCAGATGCCAGCCCCTGCGCTTTTTCGGGTGCGTCGGGCGCAATAAACGAAACATAAACCTTTCCGTTCTCAAGCTTCACACTAAAGCCGCACAAGGGGAAATCAAACGGCGTTGTATAATATTTATTGGGCTGCAGGTAAATCGCACCGTGGTTATAATCAAACGTCATATTAAAGCGGAAAAGAAACTCATTCCCTAAAAGGCCTAAATATCCGTCCATAGCGCTGACGCCTGATGTTGTTTGCGACAGGCTCAATGGCACATCTTTAAACACATAACCACCAAAACTAAAATCTTTGATCCTGGCGAGGTAGCGTTCGCTGGCATTGGTCATGCCCATGGTTTTTAGTTGCAGGGTTTTCCCGGTAGTATGTAATAGTTTATTGGTGTTAACAAATGGTGTGTTTAACAGCGTTGTTAAGCCTGCGCCACTATCCATGAAGAACCAGCCGGAATAATTTTTCCCGGCCAATGTGGTAAAGCTGCATTTGAGCCTGGGCAGAAAACCGATCTCGGGACTAAATTCAAAAGCAAGCAGCTGACCCTTTTCTGCTTTGAGGTCCTGGAGATCCTTGTATAGTGTCAGTATTTGCTGGTCAAGATCGATCCGGGTCACGTACTTTTTGAGCAGATCAAAGCCAATGATCCCGTCAAGCTTTCTTCCAACTGTAGCAGACAAGTTACCGAGATTATTGACAAGCAATTTTACGCTATCGATTTTTACACCGCCTAAATAAATGCTTTGGTTATCCAATACCTGCATACTGATGTTGCCCCCGGCCCCGCTGCCGATGATCTGACCGAACTTGCCGTCTTTAAATATTTTGCGTGCAACCGTGGAATCCAGTAGTGCCGTGCCTGCTCCGCTGTCAAAAAGAAAGTTCAGCGTATCCGTTTTTGTTCCTGTTAAGCCTGCTTTAAGCCAAACCTGGTGATTATATAGTTCCAGCTTTACGGTTGCGACCTGAGCTGATGTGCTTGTGTTAAATAAAGCTATGGATGCCAAGATTAAAATCCGACGGGCGTAGTGAAATTTCATAGCGTGCAAAATAAGCACTTAAGGTTACATAAACAATGTTATCAACTAACCATCTCCTTAAAATTTGTTTTGTCCGTTTCCGCAGATTCTCGCAGAGGACCTGCGCTGTATTATCCTTTAGGGTAGAAATTTTGTTCCCCACAAACTTCACGCAGCCTTCACCATAAGCCCCCTGCCAAGACAAAATTTCTCAACCAACTACCGGATCTTCTTGAAAATTATCTCATAAAATATATATTTGTAACCCTTTCGGGATGTAGCGTAGCCCGGTATCGCGCCAGCATGGGGTGCTGGAGGTCGGAAGTTCGAATCTTCTCATCCCGACAAGAAAATTAAAAGCTGTTGCCATAGGCTAACGGCTTTTTTTATGCCCGGTATTTACTTAACCCGGCGCGGGAATGTAGCGAAACCGTACGCGTGTTCTTATAAAGCTATTTATTAAAAAAATGGCACTTTTAAACGGGCTCTGGGATTACAAATCCCCTGAAAAGGTAATCCGGGATTGTAAATCCGGACTAACGGGAGGATATTATCCAGATCATTGAATCAAGTGACCCAAATGAGCGGAACATTTTTAAATTCGATGCGAATACGCAGGTATCCTTTTTAGGGATTGTTGCAAAAAGTGAAGATTATGAGAGATTGAAAAAAGCAAACATCTGGCGTATTGTCAGAGATCAGGATATTCCCGATTGGGACAAAACACATGATTTTAAGCTTACCGAATTGATTCATGGGAAGCTCATAATTAAAATCTCTGTCGTTTATCAAACATAATAATTTGCCGATTATATCTTAGTCCCAAGTTGTATATAATCGGCAAATTATTTATTCCCAAACCTGCTATGAGTCATTTTTACTAATGCTTTGACCTGTTGGGCAGTTAGTTCCGTGAGATTAACCCGTATCCCAATTAAGCTCCCCGCTTTCCGAATAGGCTCAATGCTTGCACTGGATTGTTTAATCAACGCCTCTATATCATCCTCTAAGAGTGCGAATGTTGCATGTTCGCCATCTTTTTCAACTGCAATACATCCTTTCCCGCCAATCTTAAATGTTGCCTTACGAAAACTTGTATTACCTGGTGCCTCGACGATTTCAGGATACTCTCGTATAGCAATTTGTAAGTGTTGTTCTGTCGCCATAAATCAATAAAGTTAATTACTTACTGAACAAAGTTAATTCAAAAATACTTTTTAACCATTGATTTCGAACTATTTTAAGCTATCTAAAAGGCCCAAAAGTTGCCCCTTGACGCTCTGGTGTGAGGGAATAATTTCATTAAATTATCAGATGGTTAGGAGAGCAAGTAGCTTTAGGTCGTGAATAAATAAGTTCGAAAATTGTACAGGCAGGGCGACTGTTTAGTTATAGCCTTGAGTCCTAAGTCTTGACGCTTTTTTGTGTCATCTCGTCCCGATAGGATCGGGAAGGTCGGAAGATCGAATCTTCTCTTCCCGGCGGATCAGTCTCAATTTGTCATTTATGCGCTACCTTTTGAAAAAATAGGTTATCGAAATTATAACCCATATTAGGCACTGCTGCCTGGAGTGTAATTCCATTAATCTGTCCGGTACCTGCTTTTGTAAACAGCACAAAAGTGTCAGCATCAACTTCAGGGTTTTGCCATCTTATAAAAAAAGTATTATTTTTATACGGCAACAAAAATCCTCTTAGTTGCGGTGACCGCTGAGCCGCGAACCACAACTGATCATTACGAATCGATATCGTTACATTTCCAAACCATTGATCATGATAAGTGCCGACGAATTGCTTTGCATCAGGATGGAATTTTAATTGTCGTTGGCTTACTTCATTGGAGATGCTATCTTTAATGTGTTTGGCTGACCGCTCACTTGAATTTAACCGGGCAAATGATTCTGATGACCGGTCAAGATCCTTAACATTAAGATAACTGTCCGTAATCTGATAAGTAATGGCATCAATGGCATTGCTTACGCTATTGGTTAACACGATAATACCTAACTTCAGTTCAGGTATCATGGATACTTCCGATACCATGCCAACATCTTCCCCTGTGTGGATAACCTGCTTATAGCCTTTTGCGTCGAGCAGAAACCAGCCCAGGCCATAAGCTGCAAAATGTGTGTTATACGCGCCGCTTTTACCGACAGAGATCAGCATTTGCGGCGATAATAACTCCTTAACCGTCTGTTCGCTTAGTAACTGCTTATCCAGATGTTCGCCATATTTACCATTATTCATGAGCATTAGCAGCCACTTGCTCATATCAACCACATTTGAATAAACGCCTCCCGCGGCATCATCTTTGGTTGATGTATAACGAACAACTACTTTAACAGCGTCATTTATTAAATTATGAGGATCGATAATATTGGGGTTTTTGTTACAACCATAATAGGATGCAGCACTATTCTCCATACCCAACGGCTTTAAAATGCGTTGTTCTACAAAGTCTTCCCAACGCATTTTCGATACGCGCGCAATAACCTCGCCAGCTACCAGGTAAAGATTATTATCATAGGCGAATTTACTCCTGAACGAATACTTAGGCTTCAAATATCGCAGGTTGTAGATGATTTCGTTTACCGTAAAGTCTGTAGAGTCGGGATCATGCATCAGATCGCCTACTCCTGTTGCCAATCCGCTCCGATGACAAAGCAGATCCCGGATGGTCATTTCCCGGGTAGCCAATGGATCATACAGCCGAAATTCAGGAATATATTTGATGACTTTATCATCCCAATTTATCTTTTTTTCATCAACAAGTAAACCTAACGCTGCCGCTGTAAATGCCTTGGTATTTGAAGCTATTCCGAAAAGTGTTTCTGAATCTACCGCTTTTTTTGTTAGAAGGGAGCTTACGCCAAACCCCTTGCTATAGATCAATTTTCCATCTTTAATAATACCAATGGCCATTCCCGGAACATGAAAAAGCTTTAAATCCTTGTTCGCCAGACTATCAATCTGACTGGTGGTCAAACTTTGAGCGAAAACAGGTGACGATTTAGTGAAAATCAGCAAGGTGATGGCTAATAACCAGCTACAAGATAAACGTGATTGCATAAATGAAATGAAATGACTACTACGTAAAATTAGTCATTTTAAGCGTTAATAGCTGTGATCTCCATGCGACAATATTTTTTGTCTTCTGTAAAGACTATATAAACGGGCATTTTTTTTTATTGGTTTTGCCTTGACTTTTTATCCGGCTCCCGTTTTTGTTGCATACATGGTGAAAATGGAATGGTGTGCTGATCTATCTTTTACTCTTTTTGAGTTTGTAAATTGAATAATTAAACAGGCAACGGTCAAAATAATAATTCCCGGCAACCAGTTGATCAATATACATTCGTAAATCCGGATCAATCCATTGCTTATATCCGGGAAATAAAGGCACGAGTATAATCTCTGCCTTATTTTTTTTCAGATCCAAATAAAGTCTTTCCCTGGCAGCCCTGGTTTGAGTTGCATTGAAATAGATACTTGGGGAGATCCTCTCTGAATACACCTGTACCTGTGCACCGTACCCGGCTACGTACACTTTATCGTGTTCCAGGGTGTTTGCTTTTACCCATAAGCCAAGTTGCCTGCCAGCATTCTCATCCGGCGCTATAAATGGTTCGGTGCAAAAATCTTCTGCTTTTTGAAATTTGCCGGTAAACAGGCGCTTGAGATTTACAAAGGGCTCTATCAGCTTTGGCGAAAAACAAATCCACACTATCAATAGTACTTTTCTGAAAGAAATCTGCCACAATTCGATGAGATGTGCAAGTGAAAACGCACCAATTAGCGCCATAGCCGGTAATAAGTCTTTCATGTCAACCCTGGCATAATTACCCACGATATTTATGCCGGTAAAAGCTGAGGTTAGCCATAGCAGCAGCCAATCGAATCTTCCTTTTACAAATAGGTATA
>JAQBOS010000434.1 GCA_028287925.1 Mucilaginibacter sp.
AAGATTGTTAAAAGGTGATTATTCCCGAAAGGTGAACTCTTTTCTACTCACTTATTAGCTGGTAAGTATCATTTAACTGCAAAAGCTTAACTTGTTATCAAGCTTTTAAATTGGGTCGTAATCTCCCCTCCTGGTGTTTAAATGCCAATTTATTAATTTTCAACCAATTACTGGAATGCATTTTGCAGGTTATTCATTCCCTAATCCACTTAAATACCACGGAAATGATTAACTTTCTAATGATAGACGACAATCCGATTGAGCACCTTATCATGCAAAAGATGTTTGACAAATTCCACTTGTTCCCTGCTGCTTCACACAGTTTAGATGCACGGAAAAGTATGGACCTTTTTGAACGGCATTCCCTAATACCCGATTTATTGCCCGATGTTGTTTTTCTTGATCTGAATATGCCGGGTTTTAGCGGTTGGGATTTTCTGAATAGCTTTGAACTGATCTATAAACAAATAAAAAAAGCTATAGATATCTACATTATTTCTTCCTCGATAGATCCTAAAGATAGGCTGCTTCCAAAAAAATATGCTTTTGTAAAAGCCTGTATCTGTAAACCTGTAAAAATGGAAACCCTGCTTAACCTGCATACTTTATACCAATCAATAAAGCGCGATGCAAGTTGAATGCAGGAACCGGGATAAGAAGATTAGCAAGCTTATTATATAGCTACTCCTGATTTTAAGATTTTTATTTAATTCGTTGTAGCATACCGGCTCAATACTTCGTATTGTTTATATACCCGCATAGCTTTGCCATTTTTAATCCGGTCTTAAATCATGAAAAGTAAATTAACCTTTGTTTTAATAACTTTTAGTGCATTCGCAATCTGTATTTCATCGTGCAAAAAAGGTAATGACAACACAAGCAGACAAATGGTGCAGGCTGATGATAGCGAAAATGGAAAAACTATTAATGTAGCTGCAGGGCAGTCTTTAAAGCTAACCCTGGGTAATCCCGGTGATGGCGGATATGCTTTTGATAGCCCGCAATATAATTCGGCAGTATTAAGTCTAAACAATCACACACACATAGCGCCGACCTCAGGCGCAGTTGGCGATTTTGGTAAGGATGCCTGGGAGTTCAAAGCCCTGAAAAGCGGAAGCAGCACATTAAGCGTAACCGCTACCAGGTCATTTGATAAAGCAAACCCTGTAGTAATGTTTTCGGGTAATGTTGCTGTGAATTAAATAAACAGCCACTGGGTTAAGGGTAAAACTAGTGTAATACTGAACATAGTATACCCTTGGCTTTGCTTATAATTATCCTCATTTTCGCCACATTTTAGATTGGATCCCGCTATTCAAAACAAACTCTCCTTACGCTTCAATCAAATATAAACGGGTTGTTTGACTATCTAAAAAGCATCCTTGTATAACCTATTTATAAATTAAATTTATTAATAAGAAAACGCTTGTTTTTATTGATAGGAATATATAGCTTCACACAGCACTAAGCCCATGGATAACCGCGACAAAAAGATTATTATTTTTGATGATGATGAAGATATTCTTTCTATCTGTAGTTTTATTTTAGAAGAGCAGGGTTGGAAAGTAAACGCTTTCCCCGATTGTAATAATATAATTGAAAAAGTTTCGAATATTATGCCTGATGTGATCCTGATGGATAACTGGATCCCTGATGATGGCGGTATTATCGCAACTCAAAAACTCAAACAAAACGAAAGTCTGAAAGGCATTCCTATTATTTATTTTTCGGCTAACAGTGATATTGAGTTACTGGCTAATCATGCCGGCGCCGAAACTTACCTGGCCAAACCCTTTGACCTGGAAGAGCTTGAACGTGTTATTAATACGGTATTGACATAGGTAAAGAGGCAAGAAAATAAGAATCAAGAAGTCAAGAGCCAGGAATCAGGAAACAACAAGATTTTGAATAAGTGAAGAAGCCGGTTAGGGTAAATTTAACCGGCTTCTTTTATTTCTTGACTCTTGCTTCTTGATTTCCTGATTCTTTATTCAGGACCACCGCCCGGAGGCCCCCCGCCACCATCACGATGGCCGTCACCGCCGCCTCTAAATCCGCGTGAAGCAGGGTCGCCCTGCAACGGTGATTTACCTGCAAATTTTTGTAAGCGCAGGGTAAACGTAGCCAGGTAATAGCGCGACAATTTATTAGTTTGTGTTTGTGTAATGGCACTGGCGGTAGTGGTTGATGTATAAGCTGTGTTTTCATTAAACAAGTCAAAGGCAGATAAACGAATAGCTCCACGGTGATCCTTCATAAACCTTCGTTCAACATACATGTTTAATATATTTGGGTTGGTTACTTTAATATTAGAAGCATAGCCGTAGTTAACTGACCTGCTAAAATCGTAACTAACTGTCCAGTCGCCGAAGTAATTTTTGCCTGTTATGCCGCTATTCCAGGTCCTTACATTCGAGGTGCCGTTTGTAAAGTTGTTTTGTACCGAGTTGCTTGTTCGGTTAATAACATAGTTAGTGAGGATCTGCGCATCAATGTGATCTGTAATATCAACCCGGAATGCTATTGAAGGCGTAAACTGCAGGTTTTTGGCAATATTCTTTTGCATATCCTGGGCAAAAGTTACGGAATCCACATTGGTTAAGTAGCCGACATTGTTGTTGTATGCCAATATACCTGCAAGCGTTAATGTATACTTACGGTTTTCCCAGGGTTTTGAATAGGTTACACGGCCGTTAACAGTATAATAACCATCTGCGTTTAAATATTGGGTTAATATGGTATTCTGGAATCTTTTATCCGGTGCGTATCTTGAGGGATAAGTAATAGTATTCGTTACCACCTGGTTTTGAACAGATGAGGCACTTAAGTTCACAAAAAACACATCACCGGTGGCAAAGCTGAAGTTATTATACCTGATAGAGAAGTTATTGGTGAATTGCGGCTTCAAATTAGGGTTACCTTCAGTAGGGTAAAGCGCATTTGAAAAATCAACAACAGGCTGCAATTGCGCAAAGCTTGGCTGACTGCTTGATCCGTTGTAATTTACGCTGAATGCCTTGCTTCTTGAGAAGTTATAAACAAACCTTGCTGAAGGAACAACATTAAACGTTGATTCATGAGTAGTAATGCCCGTTACGGGTGCTATTCCATCTAAAACAGACGGTTGTACACCTACACCCAGGGTGTAATTATATTTCTTTTCGATAAAACGATAGTTTAAGCCGACCTTGTTTGTTGTAAAATTGTAATTATAACGGGTGCTTAATGCGCTATCGCTTCTGAAAAGATAGTTTACAGCGTCGTATAAAGTATCTGTTGCCTTGTTATTGTTGGTGTTGGTACGGTTAAAGGCATAGTTTAACTCCAGGTACGAGCGCTTACCCAATGGCTCGAGATAAGAGAAGTTTATGCCATAGCTTGTTGTATGGCTATCGGTATTTATAATCTGGTTAGCAGGGGCGGTTGGAAATCCTGCGGTAAAATCATATATAGGGTTTTGAAAGGCGTTGCTTTTCCCCGCGCTGAATGTTGCATTCACGCTTAAATTACGGCGATGTTTAAACCTGTGATTATATAAAGCGATAAGGCCATATGTTGGCGCCTGCGAGTTGCCGCTTGTAGTTGATGTATAGGCTGATGTGGTTACGTTATTTCTTAAAAAATTAGAATTTTCAAATTCGTTGGTATTGGTACCAGCATATGAAAATGTTGGCGTAATCTTTAAATAATTAACGGTATCCGGCTTGTACTCCATATTCCAGGTAAAGCGGTGATTAATGTTCCGGTCGGTTTCGTCTGTTTGCTGCTGTTGCAGGGTAGGTCTTACCGGCGATGTATTTTGCTGTAAATTATTGGTAAGTGTATTCGTAGTATTATCGCCAAAACTATAGCTGCCATAAACAGATAATGCTTTCCCCCACTGGTCGCGAAAGTTGGCTCCAATAGAATGTGCAGTAGTGGTGCCAAGTTGCGAAGTAGTAAGGCTTCCGGTGTTTGCACCGCCGCCGCCGCCACCTCCTCTGCCCGCGTTTCCACGACCGCCACCACCACCAAAACCACCGCCGCCGCCCGCCGGAGTGCCAAAAGAAAAAGTATTTACGTTAGTATTATTAATACTTCCCAAAACGGCAATCTGCTGATCTCCGTTAAATTTAAAAATGTTAACAGAGCCTATATAACGATTCTTATCCGGAATACCCTGGTCTTTAGGCAATACATCTTCCCCGTCGCCGGCTGTTGCCTGGCCAAAGTAGCCATAGTTTTTATCCTTGCGGATGGTAATGTTCATGATCTTGTCAGGCTCACCGGTTTTAACGCCTGTGAGGTTGGCCTGATCGCCATAATCATCAATCATTTGGATATTTTCGATAACATCTGCAGGAAGGTTCTTGGTGGCGCTTTGCACATCGCCGCCCATAAAATCCTTTCCGTTTATCCTTACCTTGGTAACTTGCTTTCCCTGAGTTGTGATATTCCCGTTAACATCCACATCAACACCCGGTAATTTTTTGATCAGGTCTTCGGCAGGCGCATTTTCACGCACCTTATAGGCGCTTGCCTGGTATTGAACTGTATCTTCTTTTAATGTAACAGGAACAACGCCAACAATGGTGACCTCGT
>JAQBOS010000458.1 GCA_028287925.1 Mucilaginibacter sp.
AACCCCTACCTTCCCTTCCCCGAGGAAGGAATCGCACAGGCCACAGCATGTTTAGCTTTCTTACACAGACACAAACTATAGCGTTTTCATTACAAATAATTAACAGAATGAGGCCCCTGGTTAAACAGCAGATCAACAATGCTCAGATTTTTTATAAAACCTTTACGGTCCTCAAATACCTGGAAGTATGGCTTTTGCTCAATGTCTGTTTCCTGTTTAGGGCTAATGGTATTTCTAAAGTCAGCCAAATTGGGGTATTCAGCTTCGTAGCTTTCAGTATATTTTAGCTCAAGCTTTATTTTCATTGCCTTGAGTATAAATTGTAAAAGTTGCTCATTATAATCAAAAAGAAAATCGAATTTCTTTTCATAAAACGGCACCAGCTCATCCTCATAATATTCAAAATAAGCCGAGCGGCGATAACACGCCTGCAGGCTTAACCAATGCAGGCGCTGCCATTCAAAATCATAGCTTATTTTAACATCTTTTACTTTGGTATGGTTCTTTGCGCCCTTAATTATAGGCACTGTTAGGGTAAGCACGCCATCGGGAGTGTAAACACTGGCCCGGTTACGGTAGGTTTGTTTGGGGAAGTGTTCTTCTTTTTCTATCAGTATATCAGGCTTGTAGGTATTTAATTTTATAAAATACTCAACCGGTGGAAGATAAAACATAGGTAACACAGCGCCTTTTTCAATCATATATTTTATGTTTGTAGCTAAAACCGGGCAAAAATAATGATAAAAAAAGGGCTTTCAAGATTAGGTACATTCTTTTTGTATTTGCTTTCGTTGCTGCCTTTCTGGTTTTTATACCTGATCGCTGATGTCGTATTTGTAATTCTTTATTACATTACAGGTTATCGGCGTAAGGTAGTACAGGAAAATCTAAAAAATTCATTCCCTGAAAAAACAGAAGAAGAGCGAAAGCTGATAGAAAGAAAATACTTTAAATACATGGCCGATCTGATGATGGAAACCATTAAATCGGTTAGCATGTCTGAAAAGCAGGTACGGAAAAGGATGATCCCGACTAATCCTGAATTGGTTGACCATTATTTTAAGCAGGGGAAAAGTATTATGGCTGCCGCAGGGCATTATTGCAACTGGGAAATGGCCTGCCTGAGCTTTGGCTTTTTGACCGAGGAAAAGCGGCTTATCGTATATAAGCCACAGTCGAACGAGGTGTTTACAGACTTTTTTAACCGTACCCGTTCGCGGTTTGGCGCTACCATGATCTCTATGAAGCAAACGCTTCGTAAAATGATCGAGTACAAAAATGAACTTACCTTTACCGTGCTCGCATCTGATCAAACACCCGTAAAGCACGAAATAAATTACTTTACCACTTTTCTTAATCAGCCAACCGCAGTCTTCCTTGGAATTGAAAAGCTAACAAAGGTGGTAGATTGTGTTGTTATATTTTATAGGATAGATTTAGTAAAAAGAGGCCATTATACTTATACCTTTGTACCCCTGGTTGAAGAGCCAAAAGAAACCAAACCATACGAGATCACCGAGATCCATGTAAAATACCTGGAATCGTTAATAAGAGAGAAACCCGAATACTGGCTATGGTCTCACCGGAGATGGAAAATTAAGCCCAGTGATGTTCAATAGTTGATTTGTTCACTGGTTCATTGGTATATTGCGGATATAAAGAATTTATCTGGTTATTTGATTAATGAACTATTTAACTAATGAACAAATAAACCATTGAACGAATGAACTAAAATATAAATGAGTTATACACCCAAAGTTGCCGTAGTTATATTAAATTGGAACGGCATTAAACACCTTCGCCAGTTTCTTCCTTCTGTTTTAACCTCTGTATATCCCGACCTTGATATTATAGTAGGCGATAATGCGTCAACCGATGGTTCTGTTGAATTTATTAAACAGGAGTACCCATCAATCCATATTATTCAAAATGATGATAATTATGGCTTTACAGGTGGCTATAACCGGGTGCTGGAACATGTTGAGGCTGATTATTATATCCTGCTTAACTCAGATGTTGAGGTTTCACCAGGCTGGATAATGCCTGTTATTACACTAATGGAAAGCGATCCGCTTATTGCAGCCGCTGCGCCAAAGATCCGGGCTTATAATCAAAAAGATCATTTTGAACACGCAGGGGCGGCAGGTGGCTTTATTGACAGCTACGGTTATCCATTTTGCCAGGGACGAATGTTTTATGAAATTGAGGAGGATAAAGGACAATATCAACAATCGGGCGAGGTGTTTTGGGCAACCGGAGCTGCCTTATTTATTAAAAAGCATTGCTGGCACGAGGCGGGTGGCTTTGACGATCGTTTTTTCGCTCATATGGAGGAGATCGACTTGTGCTGGCGTTTAAAAAACATGGGTTACAAAGTAATGTATTGTGCCGAATCGGAAGTGTTTCATTTAGGCGGCGGTACTTTGAATGTTGAGAAC
This sequence comes from Mucilaginibacter sp., assembly GCA_028287925.1. Taxonomy (GTDB): domain Bacteria; phylum Bacteroidota; class Bacteroidia; order Sphingobacteriales; family Sphingobacteriaceae; genus Mucilaginibacter. The sequence continues at coordinate 2,439 of JAQBOS010000458.1, forward strand.
CCGTTTAAAACCTACCTTAACTTCAGGAACAATTTGTTGTTGTTACAAAATAACCTCCCATTCTGGCGCGCAACATTAGTAATAAGCGTCCGTATTTGGATGGACCTGCTGGCACTATTACGCTTTTTAACCGAAGGCAAGCGTAAAGATGCCTGGGCAGTTAGCCGCGCGCATCAGAATTTCGTATTTAACCTTTTCAAGGGAAAGAAGTCGAAAGTAAAAACTGTTAATTGCCAACTACCAACTGCCAACTGTAAAAGGGTATG
>JAQBOS010000462.1 GCA_028287925.1 Mucilaginibacter sp.
TTTCCTTTTTTTCACCTCTTTCCGCCGCAGGCGAAGAGAGGTCGGCCAGCGAAGCGTCGCCGGGTGAGTCAATTCTGCACCCAATATGCACCAACAAAAAAAGCTCCCTTCAACATCATGAAGAGAGCTTTAATATTTTTAACACGATATTTTTTAGCTTACAACGCCTGTTTGCAGGTTAACATTATAGCTTTTACCGTTAATAGTTATGGTGGCTTTATGATTACCTAAGAAAGTAATAGTTCCGCTATAAGCCCAGTTGCCTTTAGGCCCCGAGCCTTTTGTAACAAAGCTGGCTGATCCGCTAACAATGTCATCACTGTTAGCATCAAAAATCAATGAGTTAAGCGTGTAGCTAAAATTGCGTGTACCGCTCTTTTTTGTACCTGTTTTAAAACTATAAGCGTTGATTGAACTTAATGTTCCCTTAAGCGAAAAGCCGGAATTATCATCACTTGGATTTAAAAGTTGCAGTGTCAGGTTTTCAAGGATACTTGCAGATAATGACAGGGAAGGTGTTGACACTTTGATAGCTAAATTTTCAGTTGTGTTAAAGCCTGTCAAATTATCGCCTGTACAGTTAAAGCTAAATTTAATAGAGCCTGAAACTGAAACTGAGCTATCGGCACCTGCGCTAACGGTTTCGTTTAAAGTTGTATCAACCACTAAACCGCAAAGAGGGTTATCCAAAGAATATAATAAACGACCATTAGTATGGTGCTTTACTGCAAAACCAGAAGGAGCATTAAGGCCACCGCCAAAGTCAACTCCACTGTATGAACCAAACAAATTCTGGCTAATATCAAGTGCAACCTGGCTGCTTACCTCTGTAGGTGTTAATGTCGGTCCGGAAGCATCAGTGCTTGCCTTTTTACAGGCCGTATAAATAACTGCCATACCGGCAAGCAGAATAAGAGAAAGTCTGGTTTTAAAATTCATGATAAGGATTTTAATGATGTAACAAAAATAATATAAATAACTAAAAAATTAACCTGCAACAGGTTATTAATAATTGCCCTTATACGTAATAGCCCTTAATATTGTTTACCAAAAAAAGCTTTCTTCGGATATTAATAAAGAAAGCTTTCAAATAACGGGTTTTAAGCAAATCAGTTGGCTACAGTTGCAGCCCCTGTAAGCAGGTCAACATTAAATGTTTTGTTATTAATAAGAACATTAGCCTTATGATTGCCCAGGAATGTAATTGTGCCGGCATAGTACCACCCTCCATTGTTATTGGCGCCGATGGATTGGAAAGTTGACACACCACTTATAATATCTCCTTTTTTTGATAAGTCAAAGGTTAGCGCTGTTAAAGTATAATATGAATGTACCGAGATAGGTTTGTGGCTGGCATCGTTGCTAACCAAATCAACAAATGATTTTGAGTTACCATTAACCGAAAGCAGTGTGTTTGCTGCGTTTAAACTTTTCACCACATAATACTGACTCACGTTATAAGCAAAAGAATTTTTAGCACCTTTCCCTGTAGTAGCTAAAGAATCAAAAACCGAATAGCCTTTAGCTTTTGCACTGTCGCAGGTAATAAAAAATTTGAAAAAACCGTCGGTTTGCGCCTTTAGGGTATCGCCTTTTGTAATGCTTATTGAAACTGCCGTGTCAGGAAAAAAACTGCAAAGTTGGTTAGCATCGGTAATTACAGGTTTTACTTTTTTTACAGTAGCAAAGTCTGGCAGGCCTATACCATCGTTAATATTAATACCGCCATAGGTTCCATTAAATGATTGGGCAAAGTTCACAGCAACCTGGCTGGTTATTGCTTCCATATTTAAAGTTGCTGAATCTGTAACAGGTTTAATAACCGGAGCCGGTAATTTCTCTCCTTTTTTACAAGCGGCATAAAATAGCGTAGCGCTTGTTAACAGCATAAGCATTCCTTTAATTTTTAATTTCATGATAAGATTAGATTTTGTTTTTTATTAATTATTCGGTAGTGTCCGGATTAGCATTTAAACGGATTGGAATAAAATAAGTTTATTCAATTATTGTTAAATAAGCTACCAGGGGGAGATAGCATTTCTATATGGATTAAACCGGAAATAAAAAGCGTTGTTCAGGATCCAAAAAGAACTTTTTTTCTTCTTAAAAGCTATAGTAATTAACTACAAAATAATTTATACTTTATAATTATCCAGAGCTGAACTATAAATTTCATTTGGGGAATTTATTTAACAAATCAGTTCCCGTTAAACTACATTTCGTGGAATTAATTTCCATGTATAATTTCCCCGGTTCATGGTTTGTGATAACATTTACCCATCTTAATTATGGTATTGGAAATAAAAAAGTCCCCTCCGGCATTACTGAAAAGGACTTTTCTATTTGTTTTTATAGGGTATATTAAACCGGTGTTACTGCTCCTGTTATTAAATCAACCCAATATACCTTACTTAAGAAAGTAAGCTTGGCTTTGTGGTTACCCAGGAAGGTAATAGTACCACTATAATCCCATGCGCCGCTGTGGGTTTTTCCTAATGATCTAAAAGTTGCAGTACCGCTTGTAATATCAAAATTGTCATCGGCATGAACATACAGATTGCTGAATGTATAAATATTATGAACTGATGCTGAACTATTTACATACACAGTATACTCATTATCAACATATGATTTCAGTGTACCGTCTAATGAGAAATTTGAATTATTGCTATTTAAGCCACGAACGTGGTAATTTTGAGCAACAGCATAAGCAAATGTATAGCCCGGGCCTTTTCCTGAAGTAGAAATTGAATCAAGAAGATCGTATCCTATTGAGTTGCCATTGTTGCAGATAAAGAAATATTTTATGCTGCCTGTAGTGTGTGATCTTACTGTATCCCCTTGTTTATAGTCCAGGTTTAAGCTGCTATCACTGTAAAAACCACATTGAACGTCAGTGCTTTGTGTTTTTAGTTTTGAGGTAGATGATGTAACATTTGGCGATATTTTAATGCCATCCTTAATGCTTGCACCGCCAAATGCGCCGCTTAATGATTGTACAAGGTTTTTCGCAATAGCTGTACTCGCAACATCAGTGGTTGCGTTTGAAGCAGGCTTGTTATCGGTTTTTTTACAAGCCGAATAAAAAATTGCGATCCCCATTAACAATGGTAATGCGCTGCGTAAATTTAGTTTCATATTGATATTGTTTGGTTTTGATGTTTATGCTGATGGATTTGCAATAAGCATACCACTTATGCCAAACAACCCGGAAAGTAATTTATAGAACAAATAATTACAACAATTAACCGGCAGGTAATTTGTGCCCTGGTAATAATAAATTACAGTTAAAAATGTCCATTTGTCTATAAGGGGAGATCTCACATAAACAGGCGGACATCCGTTCAATAATATTTGACAAATTATAGGCTGATCAACAAAAAAGCTCCCTTCACTATTCCTGAAGAGAGCTTTTAATATTTTATTGTTATGTTGTATTAAACTGGTGTTACTGTACCTGTAAGCAGGTCGATCAAATAAACTTTGC
>JAQBOS010000051.1 GCA_028287925.1 Mucilaginibacter sp.
GCGGCTGGCTGTGAGGACACCGCCAGTGGGAATGTTTTTTGAATAAACAAAATCATAAATATGAAAAAACTGTTTACTACTGCTCTTATCTTACTGGTTATCACTGCCGCCTTTGCCAAAGGGCCTAAAAATCAGTATGTGCGGATAAAAACCAGCTATGGCTCTTGTATAATCCGCCTGTATAACGAAACCCCCAAACACCGGGATAACTTCATAAAGCTGGTAAAGAAAGGCTTTTACAATGGCACGCTGTTTCACCGGGTGATCCAAAACTTTATGATCCAGGGCGGTGATCCGGATTCAAGAGATACGGCTAAAGCAAAACCCCGCGCCGAGCTTGGCAATGGCGATGTTGGCTATACTGTGCCGGCTGAATTCAGGGATAGCCTTTTTCATAAACGCGGGGTACTGGCAGCAGCAAGGGACGATAACCCGGCAAAAGCATCAAGCGGGTGCCAGTTTTATATTGTGGAAGGAAAACGCTTTACCGATGGCAAGATGGATACCCTTGAAAATACACGTTTAAAAGGATTTAAAATACCGGCCTGGCAAAGGGAATATTACAAATCAGTTGGCGGTGCGCCACATCTCGATCACGGTTACACTGTTTATGGCGAAGTAGTATCCGGCATCGATATGGTTGACCGAATAGCTGCGGTTAAAAAAGATGAAAGGGATCGCCCAACAGAAAACGTAGCGATGACGGTTGAATTACTTAGTAAAAAAGAATGCAATCAATTGGATGAAATACTTTTCCCTGAGACTAAATAAGTTAAAAATCCGAAATCGAACATCCGAAATCCGAAATGAAGATCATTACCTATAACGTTAACGGAATCCGTTCTGCAATAAGCAAAAACTGGCTGGCATGGCTGCAGGCTACCGATGCAGATGTAGTTTGTTTACAGGAAATTAAGGCTACACCTGATGTACTTACCGACCTAAAACTGGTTGAGGACCTGGGTTATGAGCATTACTGGTATCCTGCCGAAAAAAAGGGATACAGCGGTACGGCTATCTTTACCAAACAAACGCCAAAGCATATTGAATACGGCTGCGGCATCAGCGATTATGACCGCGAGGGCCGTAATATCCGTGTTGATTTTGATGAGGTATCGGTAATGAGCGTTTATTTCCCTTCAGGTTCAAGCGGGGATGACAGACAGGCATTTAAATATCGTTTTTTAGATGAGTTTGGCCGTTACCTTGAGCTGCTGCAATCGCAATGCCCTAAATTGGTAGTATCCGGTGATTATAATATTTGCCACAGGCCGATTGACATCCATAACCCAAAATCAAATGCTAACTCTTCCGGGTTTTTACCTGAAGAGCGGGAGTGGATGGAGAATTTTATTGAGTCGGGCTATATTGATACCTTCAGGCATATGAATAAAGAGCCGCATAATTATACCTGGTGGAGCTTCCGGGCAAATTCGCGTGCTAAAAATTTGGGTTGGCGGATTGATTATAACATGGCCACCCGCGCGCTCGAAGGGAACATCAAAAGAGCCGCCATATTACCCGAAGCAAAACATTCAGACCATTGCCCGGTGTTGCTGGAGCTGGAATTTTAGTGTGATCATCGTCATTGCGAGGAACGAAGCAACCTCCGCGAAGGACAATCAATGCACCTTAATACTGATGGACCTTACAGCCGCTGATTGGTGGCCACATAACTAATTGCTCAATTACATGCATAGCTCAGAGATTGCTTCGAAGCCGGTTGCTTGCAACCAGCCTCGCAATGACGTTATTATTTAAAGTGTTACTCCGCTACCCAAATAGCATCAGTAAACCATTTCTTGCTGTCAAAAAAATGACCGACGGGTTTAAATGAAGCTTTTACGGCCATCTGGTTAACCTGTTCAACAGTAAATTTCTGCGAGATCTCCATAAAAATGTATTCATCCTTTTCAAAATGAATGGTTTCCATTGCGTTGATTCTTACATCCTGATCAATCAGGCTAACCAGATAGCTTTTGCAGGCGCCTGTTTCAGGGTCATAAGTAGGGTAATGTTCAAACTGGTTAACATCAAAATTGGCATTCAGCTCGCGATTTATGCGCTCCAGCAGGTTAAGGTTAAATCTTTTGGTGATGCCTTCTTTATCATTATAAGCTGCCAAAACAGTCTTAGGGTTTTTCTTCAAGTCGACGCCAATCAGCAGCATATCGCCCGGCGATAAGTGATTGCGCACATCCTGGCAAAACTTTTCAGCAACATCAACCGGCATATTGCCTACGTTTGAGCCTAAAAACATAACCACCTTACGTTTATTTGAGATGGAGGCCGCTTTTGTAAGCATATCAAAATACTCGCCATTAAGGCCTGTTATCTGCAGGCCCGGCAATGTTACGGGCAGGGTTATGTTTAAGTATGATATTACGTTTGATGAAATATCAATGGGCAAATAGCTAAAATCTGCCCCTTGTTCTAAAAGATATTTTAATAAGTAGGCTGACTTTGTGGCATCCCCGGCACCCAGCTCAATCAGCTCGAAGGCATCCCCGGCGCCTATTATTGCATTGCAGATCTCGGCGGTTTTTTCGGAGAAGATCTCCAGTTCGCAATTGGTTGGATAATACTCCTCACAGTTCATCAAGTCCTGGAAAAGCTTATCGCCAACGGCATCATAAAAATACATTGAGCTTAAAAACTTTGGCGACGAGCTTAGTCCGCAAATCACATCCTCGTAAAACCTGCCAGTTCTACAATTTGAAAGCCCTTTTTCTTCGGCCTTTGCTAAAGTGGTGTCCATATTCTTCATAGGTAGTAGGTATTACTTAGCCAGCCTTATGCCGGTAAATTGCCATCTTAAATTGGTTTGAAAAAAATTACGATAGGTAATGCGGCTATGCCCCGGCGATGTAACCTCCGATGCTCCCCTCAATACCTTTTGGTTCACCATAAACTTGCCGTTGTACTCGCCTATTGCTCCCGGCGCTTTGGCAAAGCCCGGATAAGGCAGGTATGAGCTTTCTGTCCACTCCCAGCTTTTGCCCCAGCTAAATTGCGGAGCGGCAGCTTCCCACTCAAACTCGGTTGGTAGCCGTAAGCCCTTCCATGCGGCATATGCGTATGCTTCAAAATAGCTGATGTGGCAAACGGGCTCTTTTAAGCTTAATGGCTCCAAACCATGATAGGTATAGTGGTGCCATTCCTCATCAATTAAATGCCAGTAAAGCGGCGACTCTACCTTATTGGTTTTTACCCAATCCCAGCCCTCGGCATGCCAGTGGCGAAAATCGTGATAGCCGCCACTGTTTATAAATTCAAGGTATTCGGCATTGGTAACCAAATTCGGACTTATCTCAAAGGTATTCAGGTAAACCTTGTGCGGGTTTAGCTCGTTATCAAAACAAAAACCTTCACCTTTAAAACCTATCTCATAAATACCTTCCGATAATTTAATAAATCCACCGCTTTCATCCGCCTTAACCTTTGGCGACATATACTCTTTTGAATAAGCCGGGAATAATGGGTTATGCCCCAAAATGTATTTAATATCAGTATATAACAGTTCCTGATGCTGCTCTTCGTGGTTAAAACCCAGGATCAGCAATTCCTTTACGTCATCGCCGGGCTCTTCACATAAAAACTTAGCCATTGCTTCATCAACATATTCGCGGTATTTGTAAATTTCTGCTACGGTTGGGCGGCTTAAATTACCCCTGTCGGTGCGGATAACGCGGTTGCCCACCGTTTCATAATAGCTGTTAAATACGTAGTTGTAATCGGGATTGTATTCCTGGTAGCCCATAAAGTAGGGCTTAAGAATAAAGGTTTCAAAAAACCAGGTAACATGGCCAATATGCCATTTTGGGGGACTAACGTCAACCACGGGTTGCACAACGTAATCCTCTGTTTGCAGTGGACTACAAATTTGCTCCGTTTGCTTGCGCACTTTTATATAACAGTCGGCAATGTCCATTGAATTATTTGCTTTCTAAAAATCGTTTAAGGTTAGAAATTGTTTTAATCTTTAAATCTTTTGCTTGTTTTTTCCTCATCATTAAAGCATAAGCATTATTAAAGCCAATTGGTTTCAGCCATTTTATACTATACTTTGTTTCAAACTCCTTTTGTACATAATTATAAGTTTCATCTTTACTATGCGTTAATGAATCAATAATTTTTGGCGATGGCTGTAAAATGGCCAGCAACCCGGTCCCGGTATATTCCGGGTAAAAATCTATCTGATCATTTGTTAAAGCATCAAAACAAATTTTAGTGCCTCCAAGGCCTGTTTTTGTAGAAGTATCATAATTGGAATAACCTTTTATCAACATGCTGTATATGCTCGCCAAAATATATTGCTCGCCAAATATTTTTGATCCTATCCTAACAATTCCATCATTTCCATTACGTGCCGGCTTCCATAATTTATTAGCAACTAAAAACTCTTTTGCCACCCGCTCAGGGCTTTGGTGAAGATAATCAGTCTTGTAATTTAAGGCAGTCATAGTGCTGTCATTTATTTTTCCTGCTAACAAATTTAGTATTTTTTCTAACAATGCAAATTTTTTTAGCGAATTTTCTCTTACAATTGGTGCGGCATAATAAGGCGGGAATATTTTTTTATCATCATCCAAAACCACCAGGTCATACGCCTTTAACCGCCCATCGGTTGAGTAGCCGCTGATTACGTCCAGCTGCTTTTCATACGCCGCCTTGTACATTACCGCATCGTTTATTACCAGCGTTTGGATCTTTAAACCATATTTGCTAATCAGCCCCAGGTTACCATCCTGCCTGCCCATAAACTCAGGGGTAAAGCCGGCTTTAAGCTTGGTCCCGTAGGCTGACGGGATGAAGTATAAGGAAGAGAGGAGGAGCAGTAGCAGCGGTAAATCAGTAGTAACAGTTCTTAGTTTTTTTATATTGAGTTTCTGCAATCGCGACAGCAAAAAATCAAAAATAATGGCCAGCAAAGCAGCCGGAATAGCGCCTGCCAGGATCATGTTGGTATTGTTTAGGGAGATACCGCCGAAAATAAATTCGCCCAAACCACCTGCAGCAATGTACGATGCCAGCGTAGCCACACCAACCGTTATTACTGTTGCGGTACGGATACCGGCAAATATAACCGGCATAGCCAGCGGCAGCTCTACCTTAAACAAAACCTGCCATTTGCTCATGCCCATGGCTACGGCGGCTTCTTTAACAGCAGCATCAACCCCTGTAATGCCGGTGAAGGTATTGCGGATGATTGGCAGCAAGGCATACAACAATAATGCAACAATGGCAGGTTTAGCGCCAATACCCAGTAAAGGGATCATAAAGCCTAACAGTGCAATGCTGGGGACGGTCTGCAAAACGCCTGCTACACCTAATACAGGGCCTGAAAATTGTTTTTTGCGGGTGATGAAGATGCCAAGCGGCAAACCAATCAGCACAGCAATAAACAGCGACACAAACGTAAGCCCGATGTGCTGCAGGGTTTGCGTTAGCAGCTTATCGCTTTGCTGCTGCATAAATTCCCATAAAGTTTGCTGTTGCTCATTCATGGCTATCGCCTTTCTGGTATTGATAAAAAGCCGACATTAAAGATTCAAAAGATACAGTCTTCATTTCCTTGTTTTCCAGATTCATCATGTTCAAGCGTTCAGCATTAAAAAATGTAGACCTTTCCAAAACTGTCCATAAATCATCTTTGTAGTTAACCAGTATCCCAGGCCCCAGCCCTTTTATTTCTTCATTTGAAAGTAAATGCCAGAGTGATTTAACGGTACTTGTTTTAAATTCCAGCAGCAGCCTTTGCTCTTTCAAAAATTCCTTTACAAAATCGTTTTTGGGCTTAAACAATAACTCTGCAGGCGTGCCATCCTGGATTATTTTGCCTTGATCCATCAAACAAATATGGTCGCCCAGCTCAAAAGCTTCCTGCACGTCGTGGGTAACCATAATGATGGTTTTTCTTTTCAGCTCGTCAAGCGCCTTAAACTCTGCATGAATTTTCGAACGGGTAACATTGTCAAGTGCGCCAAAGGGTTCATCCATCAGTAACACAGCGGGATCAGCAACCAAAGCTCTTGCCAAACCAACACGCTGCTGCTGCCCGCCGCTTAATTCGTTGGGATAAACACTAAGATAATCTTTTGTGAGATGAAGCTTTTCCAGCAGTTCGGCTACCCGTTTTTCGGTTCGTTTTTTATCCCACTTTAATAGCTGGGGGACAACCGCAATATTTTCGGCCACCGTATAATGCGGGAACAGGCCATTGTTTTGCAAAACATAGCCAATGCCCCGCCGCAAGATCTCGGGCGATTGCTCAAATATGTTCTTACCGTCAATTAAAATATTCCCGGCAGAAGGTTCAATAAGGCGGTTAATCATTTTTAGCGTGGTGGTTTTACCACAGCCGCTTGTACCCAGCAAAATAAGGTTCTCATGCTCCTTAACTTCGAAAGAGATCTCATCCACAGCTTTAACCTTGCCAAAGTGTTTGCTTAGCTTTTGAACCTTTATCATAAAAAGCAGTTAATCCTCCAATGCCAGGAAAAGGTTATTTAATGATTCAGCATAAAGCGGGTGGGCAAATACACAGTAGCGGATCTGCTCATAAGTAATGCCGCCCATCATAGCCATTTGCAGCACAGTCATGATCTCGCCGCCTTCCTGTCCCAAAACAGCTGCGCCCAGGATCTTTTTGGTATCCGGGTCAACCACTGCTTTCATAAAACCGCGGGTGTCACCGGTTTCAATAGCGCGGGCCACATGGGCCATGGGCAGTTTTACTACTTTATGTTTAATGCCCTGCTTTTTTGCTTCGGTTTCGCTTAAACCTATCCGCCCCAGTTGCGGATCGGTAAACATGCAGTAGGGAACCGGCCTGTCTTTTATAGTTAGCTTTTGCTTTTCTATCAAATTACGATAAACAATAGTGTAATCATTATAGCTAATGTGCGTAAACGCCGGACCTGGCTTTACGTCGCCCAAAGCATAAATGCCCTTCACATTGGTTTCCAGCTTATCGTTTATCGTGATAAAGCCCTTATCATCAACCTTAACCCCGGTTGAATCAAGGTTTAATGCTTTAGACTGCGGCGTACGGCCAACAGCAATCAGCACATGCGAGCATTTTATCTTTTTTTCCTTACCGTCTTTACTGATGGTGGCTACTATCTTTCCGCCGGTTTTCTTTTTAAATTGGGTAGCGTTGGCATTGGTAAGTATGGTAATTTTCTCATCCTTCAAAATTTTGGTTAAAGCCTCCGAAATATCCTCATCCTCGCGCGATACGATCCGGCCTGATCTTTCAATAACGGTAACCTTACTCCCAAACCTGCGGAACATCTGCCCAAACTCCAGCCCTATGTAATTCCCTCCAATCACCAATAAATGTTCGGGAATATGATCCAGTTCCATAATGGATGTTGAATCAAGATAACCAATATCGTTTATCCCTTCAATTTCGGGAACGAAGGGCTTCGCGCCGGTATTTATAAATATCAGGTCGGCCTTAAGTTCTTTTTTCCGGCCGCTGTTCATCTTTACCGAAATGGTTTTATCGCCGGTAAATACTGCTTCGCCAAAAAGCAGGTCGAGGTTTTGGGTCTTTTCAATGCTCTTTTGGTTGCCCTCGCGTGCTTGATGAACAATGTCGTTCTTGCGCTTTTTTATCTTCGGCAAATCAACCGAAAAACTTTTTATCTTAACGCCAAGCGGCCCGCTGTTAGTAGCCAGGTAAGCCATTTTAGCCGATGCAACCATGGTTTTGGTGGGGGTGCAGCCATCATTAACGCAGGTGCCGCCAACCCAGCGTTTTTCAATTATCGCTGTTTTTTTTCCGGCTGCGGCCAATTTCCTTGCCAATGGCCCTCCCGCCTGCCCGGCGCCAATTATAATTGCATCGTATTGCTTCATGTTTTATTCGGTTATTTTAACACCTTTCCAAAACGCAACGTGGCCGGTTATGTTTGCGGCCGCGGGTTTTGGCTCGGGATAATACCAGGCAGCGTCCCGGTTTTCCAGGCCATC
>JAQBOS010000052.1 GCA_028287925.1 Mucilaginibacter sp.
TGGAAATCTGTATTCTGAAAACGTGCTGGCAAGTTATAGAGTATGGACGGATACCGGTAAAGTGCGGCAAAAAAGGAAACTGGAAGAAATTTATGGGATAAGGAGTATATTTGATGAAGTGATTGAACCGGCATTTGAAACCAGGGGATGGGATTTGACCGTTGTAAAAAGCGCGCGTGAAAAATTTGCAATCAATCAATCAAACTGCCTGGGATGGAATATCTATACCGACCAGGAAAAAATACCGTTAATTACAGCGCTATTAGGGCTTTCGGACACAAAAAAAAGCCGGTTTTTTCTTTGGTTGTATAAAAAAGGCTATGGGGTTTTTCCGGAGTCCTATTCCAAATTTAATGGTAAAATAAGGAGATTTGGTAAAAATTTGCTGTTGAGTTTAACAAAAAAAGGAGCAACCCAATGAAAATTACATTATCACATCCAACTTCAAACGCTAATGTAAGATCGGTTGCAAAAAGCCTGATGGAAGCCGGGTTACTTGATACTTTTTTTACCTCTATTGCTACTTTTCCCGGGTCTCCACTGGATAAGTTAGCTAACGTTAAATTGTTTGCCGAATTAAAAAAAAGGAAATTTGATTCGTCATTAAGCCCTTATACCAAAATATTTCCGTGGCGTGAAGTCGGCCGGATCTTTTCAAAAAAAATAAAAGCAGAATCACTATTATTATCTGAGACGGGCTTTTTTAGTGTTGATCAATGTTATCGTACCTTTGATAGTTATGTAGCCGGGAATTTTAAAAAAACTGATATTAATACTAAAAGAGCTGCATATGCCTATGAAGATGGTGCGTTAGAAACCTTTAAATATGCAAAACGGCATAACATTAAATGTATATATGATTTACCGATTGCGTATTGGGAAACGGGGAGAAAGCTTTTTTTAGAAGAAGCGGAACGCCTGCCTGCCTGGGCATCAACACTTGGCGGCGGGATAAGTGATTCTCAGGATAAGCTTGACCGAAAAACCAGGGAGTTAGAGTTGGCTGACATGGTAGTTGTTCCATCGCATTTTGTAAAAAATTCAATACCAGACTGGGCGGTTAACAAAAAAATTGTTGTGTCTCCCTTTGGGACGCCGGAAATAACAAACAATGATAACAGCAAAGAGATAAAATCACACAACCGGCCTTTAAGAGTATTGTTTGCAGGATCAATGGGGCAACGCAAGGGCCTTGGAGACCTGTTTGCTGCCATGAGGCTGTTAAATACAAAGGAAGTTGAGCTGGTGGTAATGGGTTCATTACAGGCGCCAATAGAATTTTACAGGAACGAGTATGCCGGATTTGTATACGAGCCGGGAAGGCCGCATAAAGATGTACTTGCTTTAATGCGTACCTGTGATGTGTTTTGTCTTCCATCTATTGTTGAAGGCCGCGCATTGGTAATGCAGGAAGCCATGAGCCAGGGTTTACCAATTATAATAACACCCAATACCGGCGGTGAAGATTTAATTATTGAAGGCGAGACCGGTTTTCTTATCCCGATCCGGTCGCCCGGGCGTATTGCTGAAAAAATAACATGGTTTTTAGAAAACAGGGAAAAAATCCCGGGTATGGGCGCAATGGCCACATTACATGCACAAACTTACACCTGGGAAAATTATGGCAGGAAAATTATCGAATCGATAAAAGTGTTATTTGACTAAACGGATTTTTAAATATAAATATTGAACACATCATACAACACTTCATTACAAACAAATTCACAGGTAGTTTCCCCTGAATTGAATGGATCCACAACAGCAAGGGAATTAAACATACTTAAAAAAGGTGTATGGGTATATTTTATCCTGTTGATATTTGAAGGAGCGTTAAGAAAATGGATATTGCCGGGTTTAGCAACGCCCCTGTTGCTGATCCGTGATCCGGTAGCGATATGGCTTTTTTTTATGGCATGGAAGCATGGCTTTTTAAAGATAAATTTTTTTATTACGGCCATGTTTGCTGTAAGTATGGTTGGGTTTTTTACCGCTATTTTATTTGGACACGGGAATTTTTTGGTTGCTTTATTTGGCGTCCGGACCCTCACTGTTCATTTCCCGGTTATATTTGTTATTGGCAGCATATTTGACCGGGACGATGTATTAAAAATTGGAAGATTTATGGTTTGGTTAACCATACCTATGACGATATTAATTATGCTCCAATTCTACAGTCCGCAATCAGCCTGGGTTAACAGGGGCATAGGCGGTGATTTAGCCGGTGGGGGATTTAGCGGTGCTTTGGGTTTCTTTCGCCCCCCGGCAACGTTTTCCTTTACTAACGGAACAGCTCTTTTTTTTGGTTTTGCTGCTTGTTTTATAATTTACTTTTGGCTTGGTAACCAAAAACAAGTAAGTAAACTATTGTTAATAAGCGCTTCATTTGCGCTGTTAATGTCTATCCCGCTTTCAATTAGCCGCACGCTTTTATTTACCATAGTTATTACGCTTGGTTTTGCAATGTTAGCAGTTTCCCGAAAGCCTAAACATATGGGGCGTTTAATTATTGCTTTCATAAGTATTATGGTAGTCTTTTTTTTACTTAGCCAGCTAAGCGTTTTTCAAACAGCGTCCGAAGCTTTTACTTCACGTTTTACAAGCGCAAATGAAACCGAAGGAGGGTTAAAAGGTGTTATTAGCGACCGTTATGTTGGGGGACTGCTTGGCGCAATTTATTCATCAGGTCAGCTCCCATTTTTTGGATATGGAATAGGTATGGGTACTAATGTTGGGAGTACATTGCTTGTAGGTAAGAATCAATTTTTGATTGCAGAGGGAGAATGGGGGAGATTGATTGGTGAATTAGGAATTGTTTTAGGCCTTGCAGTTATTGTAATTCGAATAGGCGTTAGTGCTAAAATTGCAATTGCAAGTTATAGAAGGTTGTCTTTAGATGATATTTTGCCCTGGATGTTATTAAGTTTTTGTCTTTTAACCCTGCCCCAGGGGCAATGGAGCCAACCAACAGGTTTGGGTTTCAGCATAGTTGCCACCGGCTTTTCCATAGCATCAACAAAAAGCCAGGTAAAAGAAGATAATATACCGCCCCCTCAGGAAAAATAATTTAGACCCTTAACCGGAACTTTTATCCAATTTTTTTAAAAAGTATTGCAAAGTTGGTATGGATGCGCTTGCCAATAAATAGTGGAAATTTCTGTGTTAACGCCTCAATACCAAACACGAGCTTTTTAGGAAATAACTTTAATAAAGGGCTTAATTTAATGTGCCCGTTGGTTAAAGAATTAGTGTGATATTTTATTGAAACTATCTCCAACCCCGCTTTTTTTGCAAGGCCCGGAATTTCATCCAGGTGAAAAAGAAATATATGATCATTGGAGTTTGGGCCAAACTGTTTTGATTCAAAAATACTTGGATCAGCAAATTCGCTGAACTTCGGAAGCTTATTTTTAAAGTATGATCCTAACGGCGTTGAAATCACTACATACCCCTGGGGTTTAACTAATCCGGCAAGGTTTGAAAGAAATTCATCAGGGTGAGCCACATGTTCAATTATTTCCGTTGCCAGCACTAAATCAAAAAGTTTATCAAATTGTACTTCAAAGGCATTGCCGGGCTTATATTCAATTTTCCCGGCTTCCCTTTTCATTTCCACATATTCCGAAAGGTCTTCCCTTATGTCATTCCATGTTACGTTATAACCCATTTCGGCCAGAAGTAAAGAAAAATTCCCCTGTGCCGCTGCTACATCTAAAATGGTGTCTCCTTTGTTTATAACACTTTTTATCAGAGCTATGGTGCTGTCACGTCTTATCTCATACGCATAGGCATAGCCTAAATTTTCTTTCTTTTCATTATAAATTTCCAAAAGGTCGTAAGGATAAGAATACTTCCAGTTTTCTTTCCAGTTGTTTTCAAGGTATACACGTTTCATAGCTTTTAAGAATTATTGTAATTATTAGTTGCGAATAAGTTATAAATGCTCTTACAGATCCTCACCTGATCAAACCTTCAGTGTAAAGAAGTTAAAATTATCGTTATAAATGCCTCTATTGCAGTAAAAATGGTTATTGGTTGAAAATATAATAATAAACAATTAATTATACATTATTATTATTAATTTAAGGACTGTTAATTGACAATAATTTCATTGCGTTTTTTTGATGAAAATCACATTGTTTTTTGCTTGAGTATTACAAAAAATGAATAGGAATATTAATAGATGTAATTCAGAAGCGAAAACCAATAGCATAGATAATAGATGTAAGAAGTTTTTTTAATAGGTTAGAAACCCGGCGACAATACACTGCTAATGGATAATAAAATTAGAGTTAACTATTTTCAACGTAAGCCCCGAAAAGGATTTAGTTTTAGTCTTGAATTCATTTTTGATGATATTAGAAAACGGTTGTCGGATAAAATTGAATCGAGGGTTTATATATCCAAATGTTTGAATGATGGCTACTACAGTAAATTTATAAATATTATACAAGCGGCAATTCGCCAGAAGCGAGACGTTAATCATATTACAGGCGAAACTCATTTTCTCAATCTTTTTATGAACAGGAACAGGGTAATACTAACTATTCATGATTGTAGAATGATGTTAAGGAAAACGGGGGTCTCAAAAAAAATAGTTCAGTGGTTATATCTCTCGGCGCCAGTAAAAAAAGCTCGTGTAATAACAGCCGTTTCAGAAGTTACAAAAAACGAAATTATATCTTATACCGGGACAAGGTCTGAAAAGATCTACGTAATTCCTGTTGCTGTGAGTCCTATTTACCAGCCCTATCCAAAGAAATTTAACAAGGAAAAACCTGTGATATTGCACATTGGCACCGGTGATAACAAGAACTTATTAAGATTAATTGAAGCCATTAAAGGCATCAACTGCCATTTAACCATTGTTGGAAAATTGCCTGACAA
>JAQBOS010000561.1 GCA_028287925.1 Mucilaginibacter sp.
CCGCGCCCGTATAGGCTGGTTTTTTCTCGCCGTCAATTTCCATGGTTACGCCAATTGTGGCTTTGGTGATCCCTCTTAAGTTAACTATGGCAACAAGCGTTGCTATCAGCCTTACATGGCTGTCGACCTTAACCGGTTGGGCAAACTTTATATTTTCAATGCTGTAGTTGATCTGCATTTTAAGGTTTTGCACATCGGCAATCTGGTGCCAGAAATAGGGCAGCAGCGATACTGTTAAATATCCATGCGCTATAGTCGCCCCAAACGGACCTTCATTTTTTGCACGTTCCGGATCGGTATGGATCCACTGGTGATCAATAGTGGCCTCTGCAAATTTGTTGATCTGGTCCTGGGTTATGGTGTGCCAGCCGGAAGTGCCAATCTCTTTTCCAAGATGCGTTTCAAATTCGGCGTGGTTTCTTATAATTATCATGTAAGTAATGTTTGTTAGTGATTGATGCAATTGGTTTGTAAAAATAGCAAACTGTGTGAAATTGCGAAATTTGAGTTTGCGGTTTTTTGCAGACTTAAGTTTTCAAAACTTCGTAAGTCTTAACGCTTTCATTTTTTTGAACCCTGATGAAAGGATTTTAGGATGCCCATGATGGACACGACGTAAGCCGCCAAACATCCCCCCTAATCACCCTAATCCTTAAATCCCGGTTTACCCCACCAGCCATTTACTCTTCGGAAGAAAAGACAGCAGTTTAACGATTATAAAAGTGATAATAAAAGCGCATACGCCCATCACCGGAATTTTAACGGCGGCGCTATCAATGCGGCTATCCAGTAAGGAATGGACTCCATTTAAAACAAGAATGTGGGCCAGGTAAATGCCATAGCTTTTTGCGGAAATATCACTCACCAGCCTCATAATGGCCGAATCAGGGTTTTTTATTTTAATATTCTTGGCCATCAGGAACGCCCCGGTGGTCATCATTGCGATGTTAATGGTTTCAAAGCTCCAGGTAAGCACAAGCTTGCTTACCACCTTTTCGGTAGGCAGGCGATATAAAAACCCATAGGTTGTTATTGCGTAGCCAACCACTATAAGGGCAATGCCTGCAACGTAATTCCATCGCCGTGGCTCCATGTGGAAACGTTTGATATAGTTGGCGAGTACCACATAGCCCAAAAAGCCCGAAAAGTAATACAGCATTGGGGTATGGTTCCAAAAGGTTTCGCCCCAAATTTCGGGAATTACCAAATGGAGATAGGGAATAGTAAGCGAAATGGCCCACAGCACCAGGTAAAACTCCATGCTTTTACGACTGGCAGACTGGATCCATGGTGAAAGGATGGGCGCAAACAGGTAAATACCGAGCAACATATAAACAAACCAAAGATGGCCTACCTGCGCTCCGAAATTTATCGGAATATTAATAATATGGATAAGGGTGGTATTTAAACTGTCGTAACCCCTTAAATAAAGATAAAGGGCATAAAATATACACCAAAAAACGAAGGGGATCACGATGCGGCTGAACCGCTTTTTAAAAAAGGCAGACACATCATTTATAGGGAAAAGAAAGATCCCCGAGATCATTACGAATAATGGAACTGATATAATACAGATCGGGTTATACCAGCCAACCCAATAAGCGTCAACTATATTTGAAACAGTACCGTCGGTACGGATATAATAAAACTCGCCGGCATGCGCCTGGATCACCATATAACAGGCAATTACTCTTAAAATATCAAGGCCGTAATTACGAGTGGCTACAACTTTGGTCATGCTGGTTTATAAAGTGGTTAGGCAAGTTACGTTTTTTTTGAAAAGATCAGAAAAAGAGAAACAAGGTTGGGACAGGCTAGACACATTTACAGGATGGAGCCCAATCAGGATATTACGTTTTTCTATAAACAGGATACTCCTACGGAGTGAAAATCAACAGTAAAGCATTTAACAAGAGGCTGTATTAAAAGGCTTAAATCTAAAAAACACTCAAAATAATATTTGGTCTTTGTGATCTCCGTGCCTTCTTTGAATCTCTGCGGTAAAAAATTAACCACAAAGCACGCAAAGAAGACACAGAGAAGCACAGAGTTTTTTATTGTCCAGAATTTAATTTTGTTCGGTATCTTATAATTTTACTTTTGATACAGCCTCAGCCTGTTTATAGGCAAATTGCTAAAAGTTTGCAAGGCTCCATTGGAGCCTTATGTAAATTTGTTTAGGGAGCTATACGAAAATGATTTAATTTAATTCATTTGCCCTGCAAGGCTGGGAGCTTGTGCCCAACAGGCTTAATCAAGTGTAGCCATCGCCAGTTTAATAATATCGTCAAACACTGATTTATCTGTAGTTGACTTTGCGGTTACGCGGATGCCTTTTACCGTATTAAATGTAAACCGGGCCAGGGCTCTTGCATCCTGCTTGTTTGCTATCTCACCGCTTTCCTGTCCTTTTTTGATCACCAGGTAAAAGGCATCTTCTACCTGCTGGTCGTTCTGACATACCATCTTGCTGACTTCCGGATCGTGGGGGGCAACTTCAACTTCGGCGTTTACCATAAAGCAGCCTTTATGCTTTTGGTCGTCAAGTAGTTCACCGGCTATCAGTTCCAGCAGCTTTTTTATCGTTTCCTTAGCCGACCCGGCATCATTAATAAGTGTGCAAACTTTAGCCGATCCCTTGGCCTGATAACTTTCCAATGCTTTGATAAACAGGGTGTGCTTGTCGCTATAGGTATCGTACAGACTTGAACGGCTGATGCCCAAGCCATCCACCAGGTCCTGCATGGAGGTGCCGTTATATCCTTTGTGCCAAAAAATAGCTATAGCTTTGTTCAGCACCTCATTTTCATCAAAATCTTTCGTTCTTGCCATAACAGGAATAGCCTTGCTTATAATTAAGCAAAGCTATTCATTTTTAATAAGAAGCAAGAGGTCAAGAGTCAAGAATCAAGAGATCAGGAATTAAGAAAAATGAGTGTCCGCTTGCTTAACGTTACAAATGGACATTTTTCTATTTTTTATCTTGACTCCTGACCTCTTGATTCCTGACTCTTTCTATCTTGATTCCTGACTCTTTCTATCTTGATTCTTGTCTCTTACAATCTTGCCTCTCTTATTACCTTACTCCGCCACCGGCCAGCAAGGTTTCACCTGTTAACCAGCGTGAGTCTTCAGATGCCAGGAATACGGCAACCAGCGCAATATCTTCAGGCTGACCGATCCGTCCAAGCGGTGCGGTGCGCTCTGTTTCTGCCTGGAAATCACTGCCGATAAAGCCTGCGGTGTGCGTACCTTCGGTTTCAACCATGCCGGGGTTGATAGAGTTCACCCTGATCTTCTTCGGCCCAAGCTCTTTTGATAATACATGGGTAATGGCATCAACTGCACCCTTTGTTGCTGTATAAATAGAACTGCCAACCGGGGCTATGCTGCTCACAACAGAACCTATGTTGATAACGCTTCCGCCATTTTCATTAAAGCTTTTCAACGCGCCCTGTGTTGTAAGCAGCAGGCCAAGCACGTTGGTATCAAACTGGCTGTGAAAATCTTCTTCGGTAATTTGGTCTATTGCACCAAATTTGTAAACGCCGGCGTTATTCACCAGGATGTCTACCGCGCCATAGGCTTTAGTAGTTTCCTCAAATAAGCGGGTCACATCGGCTGTTTTTGAAACGTTGGCCTGCACGGCAATTGCTTTACCGCCATTGCTGATGATCTCTGCCACTACCTTATCGGCACCATCTTTTGCCGAGGAATAATTTACTACTACTGACGCGCCTTCGGCTGCCAGGCTTTTGGCTATACCTGCCCCGATCCCTTTTGACGCTCCTGTTATTACAGCTACTTTATTTGCTAACTTTTTCATGTTTTGATGATTAATTTTCTATATTTGGAATAATCGTTCCGCAAATGTAATTCATTACCGGAACGATCGTTCCGATTTGTTGAAATATTAGGTGGGGATGACAAAGGGAGGATAAGAGAAAGATGGCCGAACAAAGGTGCCATGCTTTTGATTGTGCAGGTCGCTCCGGGAGGATTAGAAGGAGGGTCGTTAGGATAAAATGATTGTTGTCAAGAATGCCCGCGCTGAAATCTATCTTTATTTTTATTATTTTTGAGTATTAATTTCAATAAAATGGAGCAGGAAATTCCTTTAGAGTTAATGTTAAAGAAGGGTAAAATGATCCAAAAACCTTGGTTGATGTCATCGGCTGAACGCACTAAATGGCTAAGCGACATGAAACAAGAAGCAAAGGCGTACCTTTTTTCAATCGGTCAGCCACTGGTTTATAAGAAGGATGGGCATTACATTGCCGAATATGCAGATGGAAGCACCAAGATGTTAAAATAAATGTCGATGCTTTATATCATTGCCGGCCCGCCGGGAATAGGTAAAAGTACCAGCGGCGACGAATTTATTAATCCAGACCTGGACATCCTGAATGAGGATGAAATGCGCTTTAGGTACAAGGCGGAAGGATATGCAGATTATAATGAATATTCCATTCATCGCGTAAGAGAGGCGATACGCCGGATGCTGATCAGGAATGAGGATTTTGCGCTTGAATTAAACCTTGGCTACTCTCATCAATACGAGTATATCCTTTCAACGAAAAAATTCCGGGCAGAAAACAAACTTCATATTATACTTTTTTTTACAGACGACATAGACCTTTGTTTAATCCGAGCCAAAGAACGGCACGAAAGTGGCCGCCATTTGGTTAAACCCGAAATTATCCGGGAGATGTATGCCAATACACTCCCGTTATTAAAAGACAATTTCGATGCTATAGATGGATTGATTTTGCTGGATGCTAATGATGATATGGGGCTGACCTTAATAGCTAATTATGAAAAAGAAGCCGGACAACTTAGCGTCCATAATGACGGAGCAAACTGGTTCAATAATGATTTGAAGCCATTTATCGAAAGCCGGATTTTAATGTAAATTCCCTTTGGCCTCCTTTTCCCACAATTTAATGGCTTTTTTTTCTGCTGCTAAGGCTTTTAATTTATCGCTTCCCAGCCTGTACCAATCCGCCATGTCGTGGTATTGTTTTGCCATGTAACCAGCTTCATAGTAAGGCGGCGACTGGTCGATCTTAACCTGGTAACATGCCGCACCTAACAGGTAGATCTCTTTCGGCATAGTTAGTTTGCGCAACCAGGTCCAAGGACCCTACACTTACCTTCCCCCCATCGCCTTCTTTACATATGCTGTTAATTCATTAACCGTATTTAAGGAAGCTAATCCGTCAACAGCCAGTTTATGTTCATCGGTGCCGGGCTCAGCGCCGCTGATGTGGCGGCCAAGCATTGCCAGCATGCATTTTTGCAGGTCGTTTAGCGGCAGGTCGGCATCGGTATTGGTGCAGCTTATCGGCTCAAGCGATACCGGGGCCTGGTTTACCGGGCTGTTTGCAAGCACACCCGAAAAATCAGGGGCTTGTACAGCACGGGCGCCCATTACGCCGCCGCATACATCAATGCCCTGCCAGCCAAGTATGGTGCGTACAAAAGAGGTATGGTCAAACGGAATACCCGGATCCGGCGAACGGAATACGGTGCCCGCAGCTACCCGCGGCGAGATCAGCAGCGTTGGGATGCGTACCCCCAGCCGGTTAAATGTAAAACCCGACCAATCGGTCATTTCATCAGGCGTGATGGTGGGGCCGGGCGGCACATGGTCTAAAGTGCCGCCATGTTCATCAAATGTTACAATAAACAGGGTGGTATCCCAGTTTTTGTAAGTGCTCAGCTTGTTATAAACTTCGGCAAGCAGCTGCTCGGCCGGGCAAACGTTATAGGGCGGATGATAATCGCTGGCAGAAACAAGCGTTTCGCCCAGCACCACTTCCGGGTAAAATACAGGCTCCAGGTAACAAAAGGCCGGCAAAGTATCCTGGTTGTCTATGGTGTCGAAAAATGTTTTCAGCTGGTGAAAATTGCCGGGCTGCTCAATCATCAGGTCCCTCACCTGCGGAAAGATCTCTGCCGTTATGGGGATAGGTTCCAGCGCATGCTGGTGCCAGTAAATCCCCCAATCATCGTTGCCGCAATTGCTTAACACATGGAAGATGGACCGCATGCTGGGCTGGATGGTATCCAATGGGTTTGTTCCGTATTTTTTATAGTTATCTACAAACCCGTTTGAAGTACCGGCAATGGAAAAGGCCCTGTTTGCAAACGTTTGGGATGGCACGGAGCAAAACCAGGCGTCGCTCACTGAATAGCTGGTGGCCAGGGTGCTTAATACCGGCAGATGGGCCGGCGTGTAAAACTGCATGATCTGCGCCGGGTCGCCATTATGGGGTTGCGCGGCGTAGTTTGCCAGGAAACCACCCATATTTGGGGTTGTGCCTGCCGGAGGTATGGAGTATGGGTTACCTGTAGTAGGTGGGATGTTGAAAACCTGTTGATTCACGTCGTACCACGGTTCGCCGGGATCGGGGTTTGGAACCTCCCATTCGCCGGCCGGAACCGGGCTTACAACCAGCGTTGTATCACCGTCAGTATTGCTGAACGTGAGCGGTAATCCGTCATATTCCGGGGCGCTGCCTGCGGGATAAACGTTGGCAGGATTTGATGAGGCGTAGATCTGCCCTAATAAATTATCAAGCGAACGGTTCTCCATCATCAGCATCACCACATTGGTTATTCCCGGCAAAAACGGTGTTGCGGGGGCTTCAGCAACAAAATTATTGGCTACCACGGCGTAATTTACATTAACCGGCGAATGAGCCCCGGCCTTATTGATATGATCACGGCCCATCGGGCTGCTGTTACCCTCCGAAGCATAAAAATAGGAAACGCCATAAGCAGGCAAAGCCAACGACGAGCTTTCACTTGCCGGGGCCACACTTAAATCAACCTTATTGCCAAGTAGCAGGATGCTTTTGTTTGCAAACGTCATGGTAATTTCGGCCTGTGTATTGTTTTCGGCGGCACCGGTTAACCACACCATGGTAGCCGCCGCCGATTCGATAATGCCGCCGGTTAATACAAAGCTCAGTGTTTCGCCGGCAGGGATCTGCGCCCCGTTTTGGATGCTTGTGCCGGCCGGGACCACGTTACTGAAACTGCCTTCGGACGTTATGCTTTGTAACGTGAGCGCATATTGATTATTGATATTGCTGATAGAAATTTTGCATTGATGTGCCATGTGATAAAGGGTTACAGGTTATTTATTGCCGGGAAACAGTGCGTTCGTATTTGATTGTCTGCCGGGTTTGGTGTGTATAAAAATAGTATTTTATTTTTTATAATGCAATTTTGGAAGATTGATGTGGATGGGGGAAGAGAGAGATTGGATTGCACGCCGGCAAAGCGTTCCATTTTTACACGCGGAACACCCGGAACGCAGCGAAACATGCTGATTATCAAGCATTTCGTTTTTTGAGATTTTTAAGTAGTTAATAATCAGATGTTTCAAAATCCCGCCCGTTCAAGCATTTTGCTTGAATGCTACCAATTTAAGCGTCCCGCTTAAATTGTATATGGAATTGCGCATTATGATCCACAAGATATTTTGTTCAATAACTGAAAGCCTATACGCTATTTTACTGAAACTACCTGATTTAAGCGGGACGCTTAAATTTGTGTGTGTTCAAGCGACACGCTTGAACAGGCGGTGCAGGGTAGTCCTTTAACTGATCTCCGCTTGTAACAATCGGCTGTAATATTCCAGGGGTGAAATAACAAGAAGTAAGTCATGTAGTTTAACCAGACGCCATACTTCTGTTAAGCTTTGGGTTATCCCGGCTAATCAACACATTTAGTACCGAGCAGGGTATAAAATAAACATTGAAAATAGCTTTTACTTATGCCAAAATTGTCGGTTAAAGCAAGCACGTTTTCACCCTAAGAAATAACATTAAACTGTACGATTATTAAAAAGTTTATTTGTAGCTTTGGTTAATAAAATAAAATAAACCTATGCCTATCCAAAACAACAAAGAACAAATCTCCGTATCATCCAAACTTTCTGGCCGTGAAATACAGATATTCAAATTAATTGCAGAGGGGAAAACTAATCCGAAAATTGCTGTTGAGTTAAGCATAAGCCCGCACACAGTTAAAAAACACCGTGAAAATTTGCTGTACAAATTGGGAGCATCGAACACTGCGAAAATGATTGCGAATGCCATTTCAAAAGGGCTTTTGTAAATAGGTCGCGGGGTTAAATCGTAGCCCGATCACGGTTAAAAATATCGTGAAAACATGCTGCGGGGCTTAGGGCCGGTAATGTGTGCAGCTTATCGCAAAGCCCAATAAAAGGGACTGTAATAGTTTGTTAGGTTGTTAGGTTGTTTTCTTTAAATGTTTACTTGTAAAATACACCTTTAGGCTTATTGATGGAGTGATAAGCGACTTGTAGGTTTGAATAGCAGATTAAACAAAATTCGTGACTTTCAATAATTAGTTACTGCCGTATCAGGATTATTTTTTATGGCTTGTTACTAAAAATACAAAAAGCACATATAAAAAGTGATTGAAACAAGAATTTGCTTAAACTAATATAACTCCTAAAATATAAATACTGAGAATTGGGTGAAGTTCTGCAAGCGGAGATGTCGAGTTATAAGTAATACAAATTTAATAGCATCACGTCTGATTTCTTTAAGAGCTATTATTGAGACCGAACAGACCCGTCAATTCAGAATGATAATGCCTTGATGTTTCAGGCATAATTATAAAATATTGTTGCGCGACATGGGCGATTATCCTGAAAAGCCGGAATAGAGTAGGGAATTAATTTATTATACATTTTATATGAAATCTAAAAAAATTAGCTTAACAAAAGCTGGAGTTGAAAAAATGAGTTCAAAGGAATTGGGTAAAATTTTAGGCGGTAAAGTTGATCCGGGTGATACAACGTCTGTGGGTACATCAAATTCTACTACTACGTCATTAGCTACGGAAACTGAACAGATCGCTGAAACAGAAGTTGATCAAATTCCTTAGGTTTCAGTTGCTGAACTTAAGAATTCGGTTATTTAGAGAAATTCTATGGTGTAAAAACCTAATATTAATAAATGGCAAAACTGCTGTTTATTGATTGCGTACTTAATTGGCCGGATTGTTTAACAAGGTACTGATTAAGTATTATAAACCTAATCAGTACCTTTTTTCATTTAATAAGTATTAGAACGTAAAGTAGAATTGATTGAACATTTAGCAATCACTCATATTGTAATTATAATAAAGTAACCATGATTCTATTAGCAAGTCGTAAAGATGATGGCACAACATGTTATGTTATTGAATGGCTTAATGCCCTTGGTAAAAAATATGTCAGATTGAATACAGATGATGATTTAACCAAATTCCTTTATTATGACTCAGAGAAAAACGCCCTGGTTTTTATTCAAAATCAAATGGAAATCAATTTATTTGAAGCTAAATCCATATGGATTCGCAGAAACGGATTTTCTCTGGAGAATATCGTTTTAAATAAAGCTTCAATTAATAAGGATGTTTATTTTGACAAAGAGGGCTTCCATAAAAGCCATATCAATGCTGAAATGAAAGTTTTAATTGAGTTTTTTCACCAATCAATTAAAAATAATTGCCATAAGTTTATTGGTAGTTTCAAGAATGGTGAACTCAATAAAATGAATGTGTTGCAAATGGCAGAACGGTATGGTTTAAAAATCCCCGAAAGCTTTATCGTTACCACCAAGAAAAAGCTTTTGGAACTGTTTGAAAAACACGATAACTTGCTTACAAAGGCATTGGGCTCAGGCGTGTACCGATTTGTCGGTGATAAAAGTTATTATTCCTACACGGAGAAACTTACCTTAAAAAACATTCAATCGCTCCCGGATATGTTTTTTCCATCCCTTATTCAAGTTGAAGTAAAAAAAAAATACGAATTGAGGGTTTTCTTTCTAAAAGGTGAGTTTTATGCTATGGCCATTTTTTCGCAACGCAATAAAAATACCTCACTTGACTTTAGGAAACCTAATTTTAAAATTCCCAATAGAAAAGTGCCTTATAGTTTGCCGGAAAGCATAAAATTAATATTGAAAGATCTTATGGCCGAACTTGAACTTAATACAGGTTCTATTGATTTGATTGTAGATACAAACGGTGATTATGTTTTTCTGGAAGTGAATCCGGTTGGTCAGT
>JAQBOS010000574.1 GCA_028287925.1 Mucilaginibacter sp.
AGGTGATCAGCTCAGCGCCCGACCAGGTGATTGTTATCAATCTTACCGCAAGTAAGGCCGGGCAGTTAAACTTTAAAGTTGGCGCTTCGAGCCTTTTAAAATATCATACAGTCGCTGTATCTGCCAATGAAATAGCTTTGAAAGGCAAGGCGCCGGCTCATGACGATCCAAATTATGTTGACGCTGCCAATCCAACTATTTATGATGATAGCGCAGGCTGCAAAGGCATGCGCTTTGAGTTACAGGTAAAAGCAGTGAGCAAAGATGGACGGATAAGTGCGGATACCAGCGGTATAACTGTAAAGAATGCTACTGATGTAACTATTTTTCTTTCCGCCGCAACCAGTTTTAATGGTTTTGACAAATGCCCCGTTACTGAAGGGAAGGATGAAAATAAGATAGCTACGCAATACCTTAAAAATGCCGCAGTGAAAAGCTGGCAAGCTTTATTGACCAGGCACTATGCTGATTATCACCATTATTTTAACCGGGTGGCTTTTAAGCTTGCAACCCCGGCTGATAACGGCAACGCCAAATTACCTACCGACGAACGGTTAGTATCATACACCAAAGGAGCTAAAGACCCTGCGTTGGAAACACTTTACTTTCAATATGGCCGTTATCTGCTTATCTCAAGCTCGCGCACCAGCGGTGTACCAGCCAACCTGCAGGGCATCTGGAATAAAGAACTGCGTCCGCCATGGAGCTCAAACTATACCACTAATATTAATGTGCAAATGAATTACTGGCCCGCCGAAGTAGCCAATCTTTCAGAAATGCACATGCCATTTATTGATTTCATTAAAAATGTGGCCGTTACAGGCAAGGTTACAGCTAAGGAGTTTTACCATGCAAAAGGCTGGGCATTGCACCATAACAGCGATATTTGGGCATTATCAAACCCGGTGGGCGACAAAGGCAACGGCGACCCAACATGGGCCAACTGGACAATGGGATCGCCATGGCTTTCGCAGCATTTGTGGTGGCATTACCAGTTTACAAAAGATAAAAAATACTTGAAAGAAGTGGCTTACCCGATAATGAAAGGCGCCGCTGAGTTTTGTGAAGACTGGCTGGTTAAAGATAAAGACGGATACCTGGTAACTGCGCCGTCGGTATCGCCGGAGAATGCTTTTTTTGACGATAAAGGAAAAAGGGCCAGTGTATCAGTAGCCACCACAATGGATATGTCAATCATTCGTGATCTGTTCACAAATGTAATTGATGCCGCCAACGAATTGGGTGATGATAAAGCGTTCCGCGATACCATCATCGCTAAAAAAGCAAAATTATATCCTTTCCATATTGGTAAAAAAGGTAACCTGCAGGAATGGTATAAGGATTGGGAAGACCCGGAGCCGCATCACCGACATGTATCCCATTTATTCGGCTTATTCCCGGGAAACCAGATCTCGCCTGTAAATACGCCTGAGTTAACCGCCGCCGCAAAAAAGACCCTTGAATTACGTGGTGATGAAGGAACCGGCTGGAGCCTTGCATGGAAAATTAATTTTTGGGCGCGGTTGCTTGACGGAAACCATAGCTATAAAATGTTAAAAGACCTGTTACGGGCAACAAATGTGGAAGGAACAAATTATTCGGGTGGGGGCGGTTCCTACATTAACCTGTTTGATGCCCACCCGCCTTTTCAGATAGACGGGAATTTTGGAGGCGTATCTGGCATGGCCGAAATGCTTTTACAAAGCCAGAATAATGAGATCCAATTATTGCCTGCGCTCCCTGATGCCTGGGCTACCGGGGAGATTTCCGGTTTAAAGGCCAGGGGTAATTTTGAAGTCAGCATGAGCTGGAAAAATAAGAAAATAACAACTGCCTCCATTTTAGCTGTTGTTGGTGGTAAATGTATTATCCGCAGCAATGAACCTTTGAAAATTGCAGGTACGCAGGTAATCTCCAAAAAAACAGCTAACGGTTATGTGACAAGCTTTAATACAAAAAAGGGATTGAAGTATAATATTACCGGTGCTAAAATTTAATAAAAGCAGCCTGCCCGAACTAAGGTTTGCCAGGTGACATTTTACCAATAACACTTATTAACACCATAAATACGTTGTTTAGCTCCCAAATGGCGCCTTTAGTAAACATTTGTTTTATACATATTATCAATGTTGTTATTGGTTTTTAAAAAACCGCGGTAGTTTTAGTCCGCAGATAAGGCTGTATCAAGAGTAAAATTATAAGATACCGAACAAAATTAAATTTTGGCAATAAAAGCTCCGTGCTGCTCTGTGTCTTCTTTGCGTACTTCGCGGTTAATTTTTTACCACAGAGATAACAAAGAAGGCACGGAGATCACAGAGACCAAATATTATTTTGAGAGTTTTTTGGATTTAAGTCTTTTTATACAGCCTCCAAAGCCAGTATAAACGTTGTCTATATAATATTAAAATTCTTACGCCCTAAACAATTGTATTAAATGAAAAACCATTTAAGTAAAACACTTTTTTTAAAATTCGCCGCATTTTTAATAATTAGCCTGGCATCTTTTCAATCAACAAGGGCCTCGGTAATTTCTTATACCAAAAACGCTGATGGCATTGTTTTTAAGCTGGATAAGGGTTTAATGAATATAAGGGTTTGTAAAGCAGATATTATTGAGGTGAGGTACACCATTTTTGACGCTTTCCCTGCAAAAAACTCATTAGTTGTAAATAACACATGGAAAGAGAAAACCCTATTCACTGTTTCAGAACGCGGCGGAAAAATAATCATCTCTACATTAAAACTAAATATCAGCATTAACAAAACTACCAATGCCATAACTTACACAAATAAAAGCGGTGTTGTTATAACTTCGGAAAGTACTGATAACAAAAGTATGGAACCGGCTACCATTGCCGGGATCTCCACCTATAATTGCACCACTAAATTTAACTCACCGGCTGATGAAGCGCTTTTTGGCCTGGGCTGCCATCCTGAAGATACATTATCTATCAATTACAAGGGGCGCAACCAGGAAATGCTGATCAAATATATGACAGGCGCAATCCCTGTTATGTTATCAAACAAAGGCTACGGGTTATTATGGGATAATTATGCGGCATCAAACTTTTATGGTGCCGAAGCTGCTAACACCCAATATAAATATGTATCAGAAAGTGGTAAAATGATTGATTATTACTTTTTTTACGGGCCTGATTTTGATCGGATTATTGACCTTTACAGAACCTCTACAGGTAAAGCTCCGATGTTTCCAAAATGGTCGTTCGGGTTATTCCAGTCGCAGGACAGGTATACAAGGCAGGACGAAATTTTAGGGGTTAAGGATAACTATCGCAATAATCACATCCCGGTTGATGCAATAGTGCAGGATTGGTACTGGTGGTCGCCATTGCCTATGGGTTCGCATGTGATGAGCCCTGACAGGTATCCAAATCCTAAGGCAATGATTGATGAATTGCATAAAGCCAATATGCACGCTATGATCTCAATATGGCCGGTATTTGGCGGTGAAACCCGGGATTTCAATGATTTGAAGAGCAAAGGTTTTTTAACAAGCATTACCTGGGATAATTTTGTTACCCATACGTTTGATAGTTATTATGATGCGCATAATCCTAAGGCCAGGGAAAGATACTGGGAGCAGGCCCGCGACAGTGTTGTAAAACGTTACGGCTGGGATGCCTGGTGGGTTGACCAATGCGAACCTGATAACGGCAGCTTACTTGACGAACGCCGCAAAGCTGATTTTTCGGTTGGTAAGGGGATAGATTATTTTAATACCTACTCTTTGGAGCATTCTAAAGGGCTTTACAAGGGATGGCGCAGAGATATTCCGGGTAAGCGTGCTTTCCTGCTTATCCGCCAGTCGTTTGCAGGCGAGCAGCGTAATGCGGCTACGTTATGGTCGTCTGATATCACCTGTACTTTTGCTTCCTTACGAAATCAAATCCCGCAGGGTATTAATGCCTGTGTGTCTGGTATCCCTTACTGGACATCTGATATCGGAGGTTATCTTTCGCATGTAGATAAAGACGGGATCCCCGATTGGTCGCTCCCAAAATACCGCGAGCTGTTTACCCGCTGGTTCCAGTTCGGAACATTCAGCCCGATAATGCGGATCCACGGTAAAGGCGAAAGAGCTTTGTTCTCCAAAAACTGGGATGACAAAACCAAAGCCATCCTGTTAAATTATGACAAGCTGCGCTACCGTTTGCTGCCATATACATACTCGCTGGCTGCAAAGGTTACCAATGATAATTATACCATAATGCGTTCCCTTGCATTTGATTTCAGGAAGGATAAAAATGTTTATAATATTCCTGACCAGTACATGTTTGGTCCTGCATTTTTGGTAAGCCCTGTAACTAAACAGTTATACAGCGGTAAAAATGCAGACGCACTGGCAAAAACAAGAAAAGTTTACCTGCCAAAAGGCAGCAAATGGTTTAATTTCTGGACCGGCGGAATGCTTGATGGCGGCCAAACCATTGATGCCGAAGCACCGATAGAAACAATGCCGCTTTACGTTAAAGCAGGTTCCATTGTACCTATGGGGCCGAATGTTGAATATGCTACTGAAAAACCGACCGGCGCTATTGAACTGCGGATCTACCCGGGTGCTAACGGTGAGTTTAAATTTTATGAAGATGAAAACGATAACTATAATTACGAAAAAGGGAACTCTTCAACATTCACTTTTAAATGGAATGATAAAACACACCAGCTAAGCATTACTGATCGTAAAGGGAATTTTCCGGGTATGGTGAAAAAGCATACTTTCAATATTGTTTTGGTAGGAGAAAACCATGGGGAAAATATCGGCATCAGCAGTAAAGCTGATAAAAGTATTAGCTATATTGGCAAGGCAGTGGTTGTTAAGTTATAGTTTTCAAATCTTTCATGAGCATTTTCAAAAAACGTATTATACAATTCGCAGTAATAATATTGATTTTTAGCTTTTCGCAGGTAACGTATGCTCAAAAAGCGCTTATCAATAACCCTATTGTTAAAGGTTATTATGCCGACCCTACAATAATAAAAGATAAGGGTGTTTTTTATATCTATGCTACAATTGACCCCTGGGGCGGCAAAGAATTGGGTGTGCTGGTAACAAAGGATTTTATAAATTTTGAAACCAAACACATCAACTGGCCAACGAAAGAAGCTTGTACAAGCACAACTTCCAATGGGTCAATGGTATGGGCGCCATCAGTAAGAAAGGCACTTAACGGCAAATTTTATATGTATGTGGCTGTCGGCAGCGAAGTTTGGGCCGGTGTAAGTGATAAGCCCCTTGGCCCCTGGAAAAATGCGAAGGCCGATAATACCCCTTTAGTGGCCGGGAACAAATACCCGGGTGTGCATAATATCGACCCGGATTGTTTTATTGATAGTGACGGACAGGCTTACTTATACTGGGGATCAGGTTTTAATTGGGTGAACGGGCATTGCATGGCAGTAAAATTAAAAAAGGATATGGTAACATTTGATAGTGATCCCATAGATATTACCCCACCTCATTATTTCGAAGCGCCGCACATGGTAAAACGGAACAAGCTGTACTACCTGATGTACTCTTACGGTAAGGCAATAGATGCTACTTATCAAGTCAGGTATTCAGTAAGTAAAACGCCCTTCGGTCCGTGGACAGAAGGCAAAAACGACCCCATACTTTCAACCAGTGCTGATAGTACCACCACGGGCCCCGGCCACCACACCGTTTTTAAACAAAACGGGCAGTACTACATTCTATATCACCGCATCCATCCCCAAAAAAAAGAATACGTATTACGGGAGCTCTGTTTGGATAGCCTGAATTTTGACCTGCAAGGCAATATTTTGAAGATTAAGCCAACGGACATAAAAGGCTTTTAATGCTGGTGTTAAGTCAATAGCCCTAAGTCAAACTTTGAACTCAAGACTAATCGTCAATTCGTGACTACCACAACACTAATATTCACATATCATAATTTACAATACCTCAAGGTACATGATCTCTTTCAATGTAGATTCAGGGCAAACGCATTAAAATAAATGATTTTCTTATTGCCCGCTAAGCAAATTTGCAGGGGGCTCCGATGGAGCCTTGTAAATTTTTAGAAATTTGTCTATAAATAGGCTGCTCCTCCGGAGCTTGCCAAATGATGTAATGCTGATTTTTTACTCCGGAGGAGTATCCTGTTTGTAGAGAACCACAATATTCCTGTTTGGGCTCCAGCGGAGCCTCCTTTTAATGCGTTTGCCCTGAATATAGATTGCCTTTACTTTGCCCGGAAATTTAAATTTCGGATGTCTCAATTACCCCGGTTTAACCTAACAGACCAGAATACCTCAAAGCTTTAAACGCCTATTTTACTATGCTGATAATGATAAATTAACTTATGATTATTATAGCATTTAGTAATGATATTTTGATAAAATAGTACTTAACTTATTGATTATCAATATATATAATTTCAATTAACATTTGTGCTATAATCGTTATCAATAGTGTTATCCCTTTTACGCTATCCTGTATAAATTTATAAAAATAACCAATTACATAAACGCAAGCTTGCTATTTGAAGTAAGTGAAAATCAGTAGTACACATAAGTGAAATTATCACTACTGCGGTTTTCAATGAAGTAAGATCTCAGCCTGCGGTATTATTAACACACCCACAACCCGACATTACAAATCAAAATTTAATCCTAAATGACTCAAAATGAAGAAAGATTTACTGTTTTACAAATTCAATAGTTGCAAAAAAACGCTGCTCGTTTTTTTGTTTACTTTAATTACCTGCTATACTGCAGTTGCCCAAACCCGGCAAATTACAGGTAATGTAACTACTGCAGATGGTATTGCCATACCAGGCGCCAGTATTAAAATTAAAGGAACTACAACAGGTGCAGTTACTGATGTTAACGGCTCCTTTAAATTATCGGCTCCTGCTAACTCAACGCTTGTTTTTAGCTTTATCGGTTACCTGTCCCAGGAAGTTACAATTGGCAGCGGTAATGTTTATAACATTAAGTTATCGCCAACGGTAAGTAATTTGAATGAAGTGGTGGTGGTGTCGGTAGGTTATGGTACTCAAAAACGTACTGACCTTACCGGAGCTATCAGCTCAATTAGCGCCGCCACCATTGCAAAATTACCCGTTACCTCGGTTGAGCAGGCTTTACAGGGCCGCGCAGCAGGTGTGCAGGTTACTAACAATGATGCCAGCCCCGGTGGCAATGTATCCATACTGATAAGGGGTACTGGTAGTTTGGCTCAATATGGTAATAGTCCGCTATATGTTGTTGACGGTTATGCGCTTGAAACAGGTGGCATTAATAACATCAACCCAAATGACATTGCCTCGATTGACATATTAAAGGATGCATCAGCCACAGCTATTTACGGGATCCGTGCTGCCAATGGCGTTGTTATAATTAATACCAAAAAAGGTAAAAAAGACGGTACCCAGGTTGAGATAAACACGTACGATTCTTATCAAAGCAAGCCAAAAGAATATAAATTACTGAATGCGCAGCAATTTGCTACGCTGGCCAATGCACAAGCTGCGAATGATCCGGCGAAACAATTTACCACATTCCCGGCCTGGAGCAATCCATCATCGCTTACCAATGCCAACTGGCAAAATGCGCTTTACCGCAATGGGTTAACGCAAAATTATAACGTTGCTATCCGCGGTGGCAACGATAAAGTTCAATCTTCAACTTCAATTGGCTATTACGACCAGAAAGGGATCGTTTTGGGTTCATACTTTAAAAGGGTTACCCTGGGCCTTAATGTAGATTATCAGCCTACCAAATGGCTTAAGTCTTCAACAAGTGCTAAGTATACCTACCAGGATTCAAACAATCCCTTTGGTACGGGATCTTTAGGAAACCTGGCCCAATTGCCTCCAACACTTGATGGCGGCAGCAACGTAACCAGCCAGATAAGCGATGGTAAGGGCAATTATGGCTTCTATAACCCGGTTTATACTTATGTAGCAAAATATGGCAACCCGGTATTCACAATTAATTCTAATCAATATAAAAACATAAACCAGTTTTTTATAGCTAACTCTTCATTGGAAGCCACCTTAATTGAAGGGCTTAAAATTAAAACAAGCGGCGGCGTAACCGTTACCAACTCAAACAATTCCTTTTTTCAGCCTGAAGATGACCGTTTGGTTAACCAATATGGCTCACAGGCAGGTGCAACACAAAATGCATTTTTTAACCAGGGTTTAAATACCTCGTTTGACTGGTTATGGGAAAATACCATATCGTACGACAGAACTTTTGGCAAGCATACTGTAAATTTTGTTGGCGGTGTTACTGAACAGGAATTAACCAACAACCCTTTTAGCGGCAGTGGCGTTCCTCCGAATGCGCAGATCAGGGATATCTCACAGGTTACAAACCTGAAACTTGGCACCAGTGCCCAAAACATTCAATCCTTAGCATCGCAATTTGTAAGGTTGGGGTATAATTATGAGGGGAAATATTTTATAACCGGTACGGTAAGAAGGGACGGTTCTTCAAAATTTGATGTAGGGCATAAATATGGTACATTCCCTTCAGGCGCTATATCTTGGAAAGCCAAGGAAGAGTCGTTTTTGAAAGGGATCGACTGGTTATCTAATTTAAAATTCAGGGGTAGCTATGGCGAGGTAGGTAACGAAGGGCCGATTGGTTTGTTCCAGTATGAGGCGCAATATTCTACAGGTTCGGCATCAACCAACAGCGGTAACCTGGGTTATCCCTTTAATAAAGTGTACCAGGTAGGTATTGCAGCTACCTCACCCGAAAATGCTAACCTTAGGTGGGAAACTGACTACCAGACCGATATAGGTACTGATATGGCCTTTTTACATGGCGACCTTACCTTAACTGTTGATTGGTTTAACAGAAAATCAAAAGATTTTCTATTGAATATCGCTGTGCCACCGCAAACAGGTTATAATACCGAATCTTTAAATGTAGGCACCATGAGCAATAAAGGCTGGGAGTTTGCATTGAATTATAACCATAACATTAATGATTTTAGATTTGGCGCCGGCTTAACAATTTCATTCATAACAAATAAGCTCACCGCATTAAACTCGGGATCGACATTTATAACCAACCCGCTTAACAGCCCCAATGGAGCTGTTAATTTAAACGGTCAGGGCTGGACAGTATACAGCGAAACACACATTGGGCAGGCAGTAGGAGAATTTTTTGGATATAAATCACTCGGAATTATCCAATCACAAGCTCAAATAGATGCGTTAAATGCAAATGCTTCGGCAAAAACCGGTGGCCTTACTAAATTTTACTACCAGGCTGCAACATCACCGGGCGACCGTTTATTTGCCGATGTAAATGGTGATGGCGTCGTAAACGCAAGCGACCAGGTAAGCTTAGGTAACCCGCAGCCAAAGTTTTTCGGAGGCTTTAACCTGGATGGCTCTTATAAAGCATGGGACATTAACCTGTACTTTTATGGCAGCTACGGAAACAAGATCTTAAACTACGCAGAAAGTAACCTGGAAACTCTCCAGAACCGGGGCTTTGTGGGTATTGAAAACCTGAGCCAGGAATATTATAACAACGCCTGGACACCCACTAACCATTCAAACACTTTCGCCAGGATCTACTATAATGATAATTCTATTCTTAACGGTGTTCCGTCAAGCCAATGGATTGAAAACGGCAGTTACCTAAAATTGAAAACCCTTACCGTGGGGTACACATTGCCGACAGAGATGTTAAAGAGGTTTTCGATTACAAAACTGAGGATCTATGTTTCTACTCAAAACCTGTTCACCATTACAAGTTACAAAGGGTTGGATCCTGAGATCGGGTCGCAAGGAGGCTTTGGAACGCAGAATGGTATTGACAACGGTACTTATCCGTCATCCAAATTTTACACCGTTGGCTTAAACTTAACCTTCTAATAAAGAAAGATTAAAAAATTAAAGACATGAAAATGAACAAGAAAAATATAACGCTTATAGCCCTCTGCCTGTTTGCAGTGTTGATGATCCCGCTGAGTTGTAAAAAGGATTTTTTAACGCAAACAAATCAACAAAATTCTACTGCAGATGGTAGTTTTACAAAATCACAGGATGTTGTAGCGTTGGTAAACAGTATTTATGATAGCTACCAGAATAGTGACCTGATGAAGAAGTCGATCTGGTATTATGCAAATTTCTTTTCGCATGATTGGTATAACGATGGGGCTGATATAGCGTGGAATTCCTATACAATAAGCCCTACTTTTGGTGCAATTGATGTTTTTTGGAGAAATGCTTATATAGCTATAGCCAGGGCAAATGCATCATTTGATATAATTGCTACCGCAAAGACTAAAGGTGTAGTTACTGCGGCTTTGGCTGACCGTTTAACCGGTGAGGCTTACTTTTTGCGGGGGATGACTTATTATTACCTGGCAGGTACATTTGGCGGCGTTCCGTTAGAATTAAAACCTGGTGGCACAGGCTTAACCCCAAGGAGCAGCCAGGATGAGGTATTTGCCCAGGTAGTGTCAGACATGAAACAGGCGGAAAGCTTGTTATTATCTAAATCAACCTTGCCTGTTGCTGAGCTGGGCCGGGCTACAAAAGGAGCGGCATATGGTTTTGAGGGCGCAGCACAAATGTGGCTGAAAAAATACGACCTGGCATTAGCTGCTTTTAATAACACTGAATTAACAGCAAACTACCACTTAATGCCAAATTTTGTGGATGTGCATGAATTTAACCATCAGAACAATGACGAATCGCTTTTTGAGGTTCAGTTTGATCTCCCTACAGGCGAATCACAGAGCTGGGATGGCGGCTGGCAGAATGGCGGTGAAATTGCCTGGATTGATGACTTTAGCTGGCCCCATGAAATAAGCGGTTTTGGTTATGATTACGGTAACCCCGGCCTTTCCTATTCATACCAGGATGGTGATTTACGCAAAGTGCTGACTATTATAGGCCCCGGCGACCAGATTCAAAGTCCGGGTATTATCGCCAAATGGGGTGGTATAAAAGGTTACGCGGTTGTACAATCAGGCTTTGCAGGCGGCCTTAAAAACAAACCTACCGACCCATATCCTATTTATGCGGGTGATGATAACAAGATCATAAACACCTGTGGTTCTCTTAGAGCGCCGTGGTATGGCGATGACCTTACCCGGTCAGGCTACTATTGCTCAAAAAAATGGCGCGATCCAAACCTTACCGGCGCGAATGGTACATCGGCAATTTTTGGTTCTCAAAACCAGATCTTGTTGCGCTATGCAGAAGTACTGTTGTCAAGAGCCGAATGCAAGGTTCATACCGGTGATGTGGCGGGCGCTTTGGCTGATCTTAAAACAGTTAGAGACAGGGCATTTGGCGGAAACGCACCTGCTGTTATGAAGGATGGTCTTACTTATGATGGTAAACCTACAACCCCTATAACAGACCCGATGCAAATGGTATTGAGCGAATACAGGCATGAACTTAGTGGAGACTATTCACTGTTTTATAACCTGCGCAGGGCGGGCGGAACAACACCGGGACAAATAGCCCGTGATTTTATACATGCTAATTATGGGACTACTGATAGTTTGAATCCTACGCCTTACCCTTATGGCCCGACTGCTGATGGTCAGCTTCATGGGGTGTGGTTTACGTCTTTGCCGGTGGGGCATGACATATGCCCTATTCCACAACCGGAGATAGGGTTAAATCCAAACCTAAAGCAAAACCCGGGCTTTTAATTGCCAATATTATAACAACACAAAAAAATGCTGCTTCTTTCGAAGTAGCATTTTTTTGTGTTAACCAAAGTATAGGAAAATTTTATAAATTGATTAGCTTATAACCACTGCTAAACCCCGATGTTGTTAAGTTAAGGAAAAATACAAAGTAATGCTCCCCTCAAGCATTTTAGCCCCACCCAACCCTCACCGGAAGGGAGGGCTTTAAAAAAGAGTGAAGCTAAAGTCTCCCCTACCGGGGGGAGATTTAGAGGGGGCTTAATTATT
>JAQBOS010000589.1 GCA_028287925.1 Mucilaginibacter sp.
TATTATATTATGGAAAATTATTGGTCTTTTGACGTAGCATCTACTTACACGCCGTTCCTCGACCAGCTTGAGTCCTTACTTGGAAATGATAATGAAGATTTTAATATCATCCGTATAGAAGATGACTTCGGATTTTATTATCAATTTACATCGATACATCTTACAAACATCGATGAACCAGACAAGGTTTATTCAAATGGCATACAACTGGTTCAACTATTGAATGGTATCCTGTTTCTTATTTACGAGGATGCGCCCCAAATCCAAGGGTTAAATGACCTTTATAATGAGGGAAAAAGCCGCGTTGTTTATAAGAAATCACCAATAAGTGGAACTTTTAATATTGCTTCGTATAAAAACTCAATCATAAAACTAACAGGGCGTCCTGTTTCCGACCTTTTGCAAATCGCAAAGCAAAATCAGGATGTACTTGATTTATTGTACATTCTTGGCGAAGAAATCACTTACCATAAATTGTACATGGCTTATGAAACTTTAAAAAGTATTGCAGGTGATACAACTGAATTTGAAAGTTCGATCGGGACCGAGTTAAAAAAACAAGTAAAGGCCCTCACTTTTGTGACAAATAATTTTGAAGCCATCGGCACGCAGGCAAGACACCGTAATTACAAATTTGAAACGCCTGAAAACCCAATGTCATTAGAAGATGCTGAAACCCTGATTAAAACGTTAGCGCATTTAATAATTGAAAAACATCTTTCAATTAAACTTCCTTTTATCAAGAAACCGAATTGGGAAGGCTCAGATTTGTTCTAAACATGTCTTTTCAAAATGTTACTAATGTTCCGAACCTATGTAGTCATACCATTGGAAATCAGATTGATTTACGCCGAGATCAGTAGCAATTTTAATGCTGTCGATCGGAATATATAAGCCACTTTTCTTTTCAAAAGAGAACATACCTACGCTTTCCAATTTTAAATATTTATCTACCACTTCAGGTAATAAAGCAACATTTTGCCCGAGAAAACCTGTTTGCACACTTGGATAGGTTATTCCTTTTAAATGGGATTTATTCCAGATATAATTTATGTACGCAGCAGAGATTTTGTATTTGTATTCTTCGCCCTTATTGATATCGTTTCTTGAAAACTCATTACTAAAAAACCTTGCCTGATCTTCCATAAAACCAGCTTGTTCCAAATGTTGGTAATGCTTTCGCTGATTTTGAAGAGAAAGCTGAACGTATTCACTCTCTGCTAAAGCTGCATCGCTAAAAATCATCTCTAATACCTCTATATTTTCAAGAATACGCCACCGGCTCATTGTAAATACTTCTGAAATATTTTCGAGTTTTTCACGTATTCTGTAGTTGTATGAGGTTTCCTTGAAAGCGACCTCACGCGGCCGCTCCATCTTTTTAGACATTACTGATCCATAAAATACTGCCTGGCCGGGAATATTTGACCGACCATATCCAATATATTTTTCCAACTTTTCTTTATCGTGTATATACGAAACCTCATCACTATTTGTAAATATCTCGCCGGGTTCATTTATCCTTACCCTGTCAATAAAGTGTCCTTTCTTTAACAGTCCAGAAGGCAACATTTTATATCTTATAGCTGCGATCTGTTCATAAATCTGTTCGTATGGAATATTTGCAAGGTCGGTATTTATGCTTTTCAAATAATCTAATGGGGTTGTCATAAGTAATGAGGCTATACAACAATATACTTCATTTTCATGATAAACTGAAATTTAAAACAGCAGTTCCAGCCGCTTCGTTCCTCAGCCGCTTCACTGCATTTTAAAACACCTGGCGGTTTGTGCTTCGCTGGCGCATTGCCCAAATCGCCAGGATTTTTTACGGCTGTTTAGTAACTTCTTTTAACTCATTCCATTTTCTCGACTGGCTTTTTCGCAAGCAAATTTCTGAACGGCGGGCTGAAATGCCAAGACCGGTGCCCTGCGGGTTTGCTGAAAAAAAATCTTCCCTGC
Source organism: Mucilaginibacter sp. (assembly GCA_028287925.1). GTDB lineage: Bacteria > Bacteroidota > Bacteroidia > Sphingobacteriales > Sphingobacteriaceae > Mucilaginibacter. Next base: position 1,963 of record JAQBOS010000589.1, read on the forward strand.
CCGCTCCGCGGCGAGGTATTTTTTTTCGCAAAGTCTTGTCCTTCAGCCCGCCGTGTTCAGGTGAGGGTGCTTACAAAAAGCCACCCGAGGCTGCAAGCCGAGGGGTGCTGATTAAAAAGCAAACAGGGGAATTATGGAAACAGCAAACGGCAGAGCGCCACCACAGCAAGAAACAACAGACCGCAAACCATCACATCGAAGAATAACAGAATAACAATTTAAAAATTAAAAATCATGAATAACAAGGAAGTAAAAAGCGGAACAGTACAAGGTACAGCCGTAAATACAAAAGACACATCAAAAAACAATATCCGTCCAAGTCTTACAGGAAAGGAAGCAAAAGATGAAACCAGTAAGGATAAAGACCCCGCCCAAGCTTCGCAGGTTGCGAAAACCAAAACTCCCGAAGCCAAGACGGATAATACCGCTACAGCCGATAACCAACCTGCTAACGTTGCAGAAGCCCCAAAAGCCGAAGAATTGAAACAGGGCGAAGAAGCAAAGACACAAGCCGAACCGAGCAAAAAAGAATTGAAAGAGCAGTTTGTCGCACAGCAGGAACGAAAATTAGCGGAAACTGTAAAATTGGTTGAAGCATTGGGCAAGAAGATTGCCCAAAAAAACAAACTGGAAAATACCATTAGCAACCTTGACAGCTTTACCGTTGCGCAAAGTGATGATAAAGACGATATGGCAAGCGACAGTCGTTTTGCACGTTGCGAACTGGTTATAACTGACGATGACGGCAACGATTTTGTAACTAAAAACCCTTTTATTATTGCCTATGTCGCACAGGAAGTTAAGCAGCTTTGTATCGACAAACTGGCAGAGGTTGAAGCAAGTATCATCATACCCGCATAAGTTAATAATGGCAACGCCCTATGTATTCGTAGTACATAGGGCGTTTTGCTAAGATGGTTAAATCTTAATAAGCTAAAGCAATGTTAGAAATTTTCATCGAATTAACCGACCAACTCTATTGGAAAGGTTATGCACAACAGTTAGCAATAGATAACCCCGCAGCTTTTCAATTTGAACTGGCTGAATTTATCAACTCTTATAATTCGTGAAGCCATGACGGACACCATTTATTTATTGGTGAAAGTGGTGATTAACCATACGCATGTCCAGGTACATGACGCCATCAACGAATTACAGCAACAGGCGGTTTGCTTTATTACCGACACGGAAAATGTGAAAATAGAGGAATTAACAATAATGCAGTATAATTTAAAATCTTAAAGACAATGGCACACAATATCAATTATAACGAACAGAAAGAAACACATAGTTTTTTCAGTGTGAAAGAAAAGGCATGGCATGGTTTAGGGCAAATCATCAGCGATTACCCGACAAGTGCCGAAGCCTTGCAATATGCAAATTTAGATTACGAGGTAGAAAAGCGCCCTTTATTTACCTATGGTGATGACACCAATTGGGACAGCGATGCGGATGTGATTATGGAGTGGCAGATTACCATGCCTAATTATTTTGCAACCGTGAGAACCGATACAGAAAAGCCGTTAGGCGTAGTTGGCAAGGATTACGAGATTGTACAAAATGTAGATGCTTTTACCTTTTTTGATAGTATTGTGGGTAATAAAGATGGTATCTTATACGAAACCGCAGGGGCATTGGGCAACGGTGAGCGTATTTTTATCACCGCTAAACTGCCCGATTATATTAAGGTCGGCAGGAAAGATTGCATTGAGAAATATTTATTTCTCACCACTTCACACGATGGTACAGGGAGTATAACAATTGCGTTTACACCTGTGCGCGTAGTATGTCAAAACACGCTTAATGCCGCTTTGAACAACCATGTTAACTGTATTAAAATAAGGCATACCGCAAGTGCAACCGATAAACTAAAAGAAGCGCATAAAATGCTCGGTATCACTAACCAGCTATCGGTGGAACTGGAGGCGGTGTTTAACCGTTGGTCAAGGGTTCGGATAACCGACCCCGAATTAAAAAAACTGATACAGTTGGCGATGATACCCAACCGTGAAACCTACGAAAAGTTAAAAGCAGGTAAAACGGATGAACTTTCAAGTCATTTTAACAACATGGTAAGTAGTGTATTTGATTATGCCATGACCAACCCTACGCAACAGGTTGACACAACTAAAGGAACATTATTTGGCGCATATAATGCGGTAACCGGCTATTTCCAAAACGTTCGTAATTTCAGGGATGAAGAAAGCAAATTCAAATCCATCATGTACGGTACAGCGTTACAAAAGAACCAAACGACTTTTAACCTTTGTGCCGATTTTGCTAAACACGGCAATCGGGCATTGAATTTTAATTGACCAATAGGGGGGAATACCCCTTATTTAAATTTAATAGCCATGAGTTACATTATTATAGAAACATTTGGAGGTCCTGAATATGCTATCATCGTTACCGACACCGATGGAAATAATTTGGTGTTTGAAAGCCTTGTAGAAGCGCAACAGGAAGCTGCCGACTGTCAATGTTTTGTAATAGTCAAAATATAAATTCCATCACTACCTCGCATAGCCGCCCAACTCCCGGGCGGCCCCTTGCGGGGCGTAAAGTGCTTTATATGTCTGTTAAAAATATCTCAATCTTTTTTTACGGGTGGTACAGTAACTGAATTGACAGTAACAAAATTTATCAATGTAGCGGTGTCCCCGCCTGTATCGTTCCAAACACAATCTTCCGAGCCCCAATAAACCGCATGAATGATTTTGCCCTCGTCACTCTTTTGTTTACTGTCTTTTCCCTTGCCGGTA
>JAQBOS010000065.1 GCA_028287925.1 Mucilaginibacter sp.
ACTTTACGCATTGCTGAGTTTGGTTTTTTAGGGGTAGTGGTATACACGCGTGTGCATACTCCTCTTCGCTGTGGACAGCTGTCCAACGCTGGCGACTTACTCTTGTCAACCAGAGCTACTCTACCTTTTCTAACTAATTGTTGAATAGTAGGCATTCTTCCTTTTTTTGTTTATTTGTTTTTAACCCGGTTTTCGGGACTGCAAAAGTACGGACTTATTTTTTGATTTTCAAGTGGTTATTGAAAAAAGTTGCGGGTTTAAGTTAGAATAGGTTAAAGCGTTGGAAATAGTGAGTTTAAGAATTAAATTTTATTGGGTTGAACGATGGTACACGAGTCATATTTAATATTAAATCCGCCATTCAATACTCGAATAAAATCATTCTGAATCTTTAATACTTTTTATAATTTCCAATACGTCCTTCTTGTCAATAGATTCCTCTTCGGACTTGTCGAAAATAGTGATTAAATAAATGTTAGTAGATTCTTCACTTTTCTGAATAAGGTATGTAATAACACGAAAACCACCGCTTTTACCCTTTCCTTTAGATTCATCAGCGAGTCGTATTTTATAAATATTTGCCCCGTAACTGTCTCCTTGTTTTGGATTTTCAATAAGTTCTTGCTGAAGTTTATAAATACTGCTTTCTAATGAATGATATTTTTTTACAAGCCGTTTTACTTTTCTTAGAAAGAATTCCGTAACACGAATATTATTTGCCATCGAAGATATCAGAAATGGAATAATATTTAGCCTTCCCTTCCTCTATTTTCTTAACCTCTTCCAATCCCTGCTTTATCTCGTTTAATACACGTATTTTTTTAGCAGCTTGTTTATCGGTAGATACTGAAATGATCTCCCCACCCAATTCTTTAACTATTGCTGATAGCTTGGTTTTAGCTTTCCCCGGAACTTGTATGGTCATCGTGGTCATAAATCAAAGATACTTCATAATCAATATTTTTACAACTCTAAATCAATAATCAGCGAAATCATTCAATCAAAAAAATCCGCGGTCAAAAAAAGAGCCGCGAATCTCCCCGTGGCTCTCTATACAACCTCACTTATCCTTAACTAAACAATCTTTAATTAATAACCGTGACGGTAGTAATGATGGTGATGGCCTCCATATCCGCCTTCTACATAACAACCTGAAGTTACTGATACTATGGCGCTTACTAAAAGCGCAAATGCTACAAATTTCTTTTTCATGGTTTTAAGTTTTAATCCAACACCTTTAATTGGGGCGTTTGTATGTTTGATACATTTAAAACGAAAAGGATTAACCGGGGTATGTTTATTTATATGATGATGTTTGAAGGATAAGGGAGTGAAGCGTTAAGAATCATCCTAAAATCCTTCAAATCCAAAAAATCCTGGTCAAAATTTGCATTTATATAAGCACTTATATAAATTGCACCCATGAATTTATATCAAAGTTTGGGATACCTGGTATTGGGCAGCCGCTTACGGCGGCTAAGCGAGGGGTTCCTGGCCGAAATTAATCGGGCTTACCAAAATGAGGGGATCGACTTTGATGCCAGCTGGTTCCCTGTGTTTTATTTATTATCGAAAAATAATTCCCTTTCTATAAAGGAGTTAAGCGAGCAAACCGAGGTTTCGCACCCGGCAGCAAGTCAGCTTATAACTAATCTTAAAAACAAAAAGCTGGTTACCAGCGCTACCTGTGCCGATGATGGCCGCAGGCAGCTGGTGCAACTAACCGATAGCGGCAGGGAACTGCTTGCGCAGATCTTACCGGTTTGGGATGCAATACTTTTGGCAATTGATGATGTACTTGCAAATGATCCGGCCTGCAAACAGCTACTGCCGAGCATTAGTGCACTGGAGAATGCATTCCGCTCGGCCAACCTTGCCGACAGGATCAGCGATAAACTGAATGTAGAATTAAAAGCCGAAGCACATGAGTAAGACCTTCAACTATGGAAGCAGCCATTTAACCATAGGCACCTGCCTTGATATTGCAAGCGGGAAAGTTAAAGGTGTGATCGATAGCGAAGCAGCCGAAAAGATCCGGGCCTCATGGCGCGAGGTCGAAAAAATAGTTCATGCGCAGCATCCGGTTTACGGGATAAATACAGGCTTTGGGCCTTTGTGCGATACCCGGATTTCGGAAGCTGACACATCACTGCTGCAAAGCAACCTGCTTAAAAGCCATAGCGTGGGAGTGGGCAATCCCATCCCGCAGGAAATAGCAAAATTGATGATGATCAGCAAGGTGCAGGCATTGACACAGGGCTTTTCAGGCATCGCATTAGCAACACTTGAACGCATTATCTGGCATATTGATAATAATATTATCCCTATAGTTCCCGAAAAAGGTTCTGTAGGCGCTTCTGGTGATCTTGCCCCCCTCGCTCATTTATTTTTACCACTGATTGGGTTTGGAGAGGTTTATGAAAACGGTGAACGTTTACCTGCCGCTAAGGTATTGGCAAAACACAATTTACAGCCCCTAATTCTGGGCCCGAAAGAGGGACTCGCCTTAATAAACGGCACACAATTTATCCTGGCATTTGCTATTAAAGCAGTAAAACGTTTGGATGATGCATTGAACCGTGCCGATTTGATTGGTGCAATGTCACTGGAAGGGTTAATGGGTTCGGCCCGGCCATTTGATGAAAGATTACACCAGCTTCGCCCCTATAAAGGCACTAAACTGGTTGCCAAAAGATTACATACCTTATTAAAAGATTCAGAGATCTGCAACTCGCATGTAAATTGCGACAGGGTGCAGGACCCCTACTCGCTGCGTTGTATGCCGCAGGTACATGGCGCTTCCCGCAATGCCTGGCTGCATCTGAAAGAATTGACAGAGATCGAACTAAATTCGGTTACCGACAACCCCATTGTTTTTAATGCCGATGATACCATTAGCGGGGGCAATTTCCACGGACAGCCATTAGCCATGGTGCTTGATTACGCAACCATTGCAACAGCAGAGCTGGGTAATATTGCCGACAGACGCTGTTACTTAATGAGCGAAGGCAGGTACGGTTTGCCAAAACTATTAACCAATAATGCCGGCTTAAATTCGGGTTTAATGATCCCGCAATATACAACAGCAGCATTGGTTACCGAAAATAAAACATTGTGTTTCCCGGCAAGTGCGGATAGCGTGCCTACCTCACTCGGGCAGGAGGACCATGTTTCCATGGGCTCTATCAGCGGGCGCAAGCTAAACCAGGTGATTGATAACCTGGAATATATCCAGGCTATTGAGTTGCTTTATGCTTCACAGGCAATGGATTTCAGGCGACCGCTTAAGTCGACCCCTGTTGTGGAGGCCTGCCATGCACTGGTTCGTGAACGGGTGCCACATATTGCAGACGACCGGATCTTTGCCGATGATATTAACGCCTTACATCAGATAGTTACCGATGGCACATTTTTAACAATTGCCAACAATACAGCAATAGCTCACCATATTAATTTGAACGATGACGAATTCGGAATTTATTAAAACCTATGCCTCTCACCCGGTGTATAAGGCGCCGCGCGGGATGCAGCTGCATGCTAAAAGCTGGCAAACAGAGGCACCGTTACGGATGCTGCTCAACAACCTCGACGGGCAGGTTGCCGAAAACCCGGATGAACTGGTGGTGTATGGCGGCATAGGCCAGGCAGCCCGCAACCCGGAAGCATTGCGTAAGATAATTGAACTGCTGCTTGAACTGGATGAACACCATTCGTTATTAGTACAGTCAGGTAAACCGGTGGGCATTATCCGCAGTCACCCTGAGGCGCCACGTGTGCTGATTGCCAACAGCAATTTGGTGCCTGCATGGGCAAATTGGGAGCATTTTAACGAGCTGCGTTCAAAAGGCCTGATGATGTACGGGCAGATGACTGCCGGAAGCTGGATCTATATTGGCACACAAGGTATCTTACAAGGCACTTACGAAACATTTGTAGAAGCCGGGAGACAGCATTTTAATAATGATTTAACGGGTAAGCTTATAGTAAGCGCAGGTATAGGCGGCATGGGTGGCGCACAGCCATTAGCCGCAACCATGGCAGGCGCTGTTTTTTTAGGGGCGGATGTTGATGAAACTCGCATTCAAAAACGACTGGATAGCCAATACATTGATAAAATGACCCATAGCTACGAGGAAGCAATTACCTGGGTTAAAGATGCAATGGCAAAAGGCGAAACTTTATCAGTAGGATTAGTGAGTGATGCGGGCGATATGCTGGAAAGGTTGTTGCACGATAACTTTATCCCCGATATGCTTACCGACCAAACCTCGGCACATGATCCCTTGAATGGTTATATTCCAAACGGTTTATCATTAACACTGGCCTCTGTATTAAGAAAAACAGATCCCATAGAATATAAAAGGCTCTCTTTAGCCAGTATGGCAAGGCATGTAGGCCTGATGTTGCAACTGCAAAAACGCGGTGCAATAACCTTTGATTATGGCAATAACCTGCGCGAGTTTGCTCGCCAGGGTGGCGAAGAAGATGCATTTAATTTCCCCGGCTTTACTCCGGCTTATATCCGCCCGCTTTTTTGCGAGGGCAAAGGGCCGTTCAGATGGGTAGCCTTATCCGGCGATCCGGAAGATATTTTCACAACAGACAGGGCTTTGATGGAGTTATTTCCTGAAGATAAGCCACTGATAAAATGGCTCAAAAATGCGCAGGAAAAGATCTCGTTCCAGGGTTTGCCTGCACGAATTTGCTGGCTGGGCATGGGTGACAGGGAAAAAGCCGGGTTATTATTTAACGACCTGGTAAAAACAGGCAAAGTAAAAGGCCCGATAGTAATAGGCCGCGACCATTTAGACTGTGGCTCAGTAGCATCTCCAAACCGGGAAACAGAATCGATGAAAGATGGCTCGGATGCGGTATCCGACTGGCCATTGCTTAACCTGATGGCTAACACAGCAGGTGGTGCAACATGGGTATCATTCCATCATGGCGGCGGTGTGGGTATGGGTTATTCACAGCATGCAGGTATGGTTGTTTTGGCAGATGGAACAGACAGGGCAGCAACCTGTTTAAGCCGTGTGCTTTACAATGACCCGGCAATGGGCATCTTCAGACATGCAGATGCGGGGTATGATAAGGCTGAAGAATGGGCGGAGAGGTTTGATTTGAAAATTTGGTAGAGGGAGAAGAGGTGAAAGCCGAAAGGTAAAAGCTTAAAGCTGCTTTCTGCTTTGGTCTTTAAGCTTTCAGCTTACGAAGGCGAAAGGTAAAATATACATCTTTGTCATTGCGAGGAACGAAGCAACCGCGAACTTTACAGAGCGAACAGAAAAGTGTAGAACTTGCAAAGCGTAATTGCAGTATTCGCGGTTGCCACGCTGCGCTCGAATGACAAAATTTATAAATATTATACATCAATGAAAATACTCCACGGTCCGTTTACTCAAATCCTGCCCCTAACTGGCTTGCCTTTAAAAGGTGCTTTGAAGGATGATCAGCTGCAGATTATTCCTGATGGCGGGATTATAATTGAAAACGGATTGATATTAGCAGTTGGCAATTTTGAAGTACTACGCAAACAAAATCCATCGGCACAAATAAATGAAATTGAAGGCGATGGTATATTGTTACCCGGTTTTGTTGACTGCCATACTCATATCTGTTTTGCCGGCAGCAGGGCTAAGGATTATGCCATGCGTATCCAGGGAAAAACCTACCTGGAGATTGCTAAAGCAGGAGGCGGCATCTGGGATTCAGTCACCCAAACCCGCACGGCTGACGAGTCTATACTTACTGAACTATTATTAAAAAGAATTGAACGCCATTTATCGGAGGGCGTTACCACTATCGAAATTAAAAGCGGTTACGGCTTATCTGTTGAGCAGGAATTAAAACAGTTGAGAGCCATCAAAACGGCATCAACCCAAACAAAAGTAAGCCTTGTTGCTACCTGTTTGGCAGCTCACATGGTGCCGAAAGATTTTAACGGCAGTCAAAGTGAATATTTGGAGCACATTTTAACTGACTTGCTTCCCATCATCAAAAAAGAAAACCTGGCCAACCGGGTTGATATATTTATTGAGGAAAGTGCTTTTAATGCCGAGAATGCAACCATCTACTTAACCAAAGCCAAACAAATGGGTTTTGATATAACCGTGCATGCCGATCAGTTTACAACCAGCGGCAGTAAAGTTGCTGTGAATATTGGCGCTGTTTCTGCTGACCATTTGGAAGCCAGCCGTGATGAAGAAATAAAATCATTAGCAAATTCAAACACCGTAGCAGTAACTTTACCCGGCGCATCGCTGGGTTTGGGGGTGCCTTACGCACCTGCACGAAAGCTGCTTGATGCCGGAGCCTGCGTTGCCATTGCAAGTGACTGGAACCCTGGCTCCGCCCCAATGGGTGACCTGTTGATGCAAGCTGCCGTAGTGAGCGCTGCTGAAAAGTTGAGCACTGCCGAGGTGTTTGCAGGGTTAACATTCCGTGCCGCAAAAGCCTTGAATTTAACAGACCGGGGAATATTGGAAGCAGGCAAGAAAGCAGACCTGCAAATATATCCTACTAACGATTATAGAGAAATTCTATATCAGCAAGGCAAGCTTAGATCACTGATTGTACGCTAATGTTTTTGATGAAACAGATAAAAATATTTTAAGATAAGATTTGACAACTTTTGAAAAGTTGTCAAATCTTATCGAACTAACCGAACCAATGATTAATGACAACTGACCAATGACACAACTAATTGAATGCGTTCCAAATTTTTCCGAAGGTGTAAACCTTGATATTATTAAACAGATCACCGACGAGGTTGAATCAGTTGAGGGTGTAAGGTTGCTGAATGTTGACCCCGGTAAGGCTACCAACCGTACCGTGGTAACTTTTGTGGGTGCACCGGCTAAGGTTATTGAAGCTGCTTTTTTGGCAATAAAAAAGGCCGGTGAGCTAATAGATATGAGCAAGCACAAAGGCGAACATCCTAGGATGGGCGCTACAGATGTTTGTCCGCTGATCCCGATTGCCAATATCAGCATGGAAGAAACTGCAGAATACGCCAAACAACTTGCTAAACGGGTTGGTGAGGAATTAGGTATTCCTGCTTACTTATATGAACATGCACAGGCTGATAAAAAGCGTAATAATCTGTCGGTGATTCGTGCAGGTGAATATGAAGGTTTTTTTAAGAAGATAAAGTTACCGGAGTGGAAACCTGATTTCGGCCCGGCGGAATTTGATGCCAAACGTGGTGCAACAGTTATTGGCGCACGCGATTTTTTGATCGCCTACAACGTAAACTTAAATACCACCAGTACTCGCAGGGCAAATTCCATTGCCTTTGATGTTCGCGAAGCGGGCCGTGTAATGCGTGAAGGTGACCCGGTAAACGGCAAAATAATTAACGATGAAAACGGCAAGCCGAAATCAATTCCCGGTTCATTAAAATCGGTTAAAGCTATAGGCTGGTATATTGAGGAGTACGGCATAGCGCAGATCTCCATGAATTTGACCAATATTGAAGTTACCCCTTTACACGCAGCCTTTGATGAAGTTTGCACCAAAGCAGCGGAGCGGGGCATGCGGGTAACCGGCAGCGAACTGGTTGGACTGATCCCTTTAAAAGCTATGCTTGATGCAGGAAAGTATTTCCTACTTAAACAGCAGCGTTCGGTTGGGGTAAGTGAAAAAGAGTTAATAAAGATCGCCATAAAGTCAATGGGCCTATCAGAGCTGTCTCCGTTCATCCCGGAGGAAAGGATCATTGAATATTTGCTAAAAGACAAAGCATCGTCCAGGCTGGCCTCAATGACATTAATTGAGTTTGCAGATGAAACAGCAAGTGAAAGTCCGGCGCCGGGTGGTGGTTCTATATCTGCCTATCTTGGTGCTTTAGGCGCTGCCTTGGCAACTATGGTGGCCAACCTTTCATCGCACAAAAAAGGTTGGGATAACCGCTGGGAAGAGTTCAGCAACTGGGCAGAGAAAGGGCAGCAATTTAAAGATGAATTAGTAAAATTGGTTGATTTGGATACCGCTGCCTTCAATAAAATAATGGAAGCATTCAGCTTGTCAAAATCTACAGACGAAGAAAAAGCCGCGAGAGATAAAGCCATCCAGGATGCCACCCGTTACGCTATTGAAATTCCTTTCAAGGTAATGCAGTCAGCGTACGGTAGCTTAACCGTTATAAAAGCAATGGCCGAAACCGGTAATCCAAACTCCGTAACCGATGCCGGTGTGGCCGCACTTTGTGCCCGCAGCGCTGTGATAGGTGCTTTTATGAACGTGAAAATAAATGCATCTGGCTATAAGGATAAAGATTATGTTGCCAAGGTTATTGCTGATGGGATCGCGTTGGAAAAGAAGACTATAGAATTGGAAGCAGAGATTATTGCTTTGGTGAATAGCAAAATTGTTTAATTTAAGGTGAGTTCGATATAGACATTGGTAGAACATATTGATTGTCAGTTACTTACACCAATATGAATCCTGTTAAATAGTTAAGCAATTGATAATCAACATGTTTCACAGCGTTCCGGGTGTTCCGCGTGGAAAAATGGAACGCATGAAACGCTTTGCCGGCATGACTACAAAAACTTGAGCTTCTTATATCGAATGTTGACTTAATGGAGGTCATCAAAAAAAATGCACCGTTGGGTGCAAAACGGTGGTAGAAAATAGCATAACAACCTTTTAGCGTGCCGTCGGGTTACGCAACCTTACCGGGGTTCCTTATCCGACAACACGATATTCTTGTTTATTTCTATTCTACCGACGTTGAACCCCGGTTGGATCCTCTTAACTTTAATTTGATGATTTGACAATTAGATGATTTGAAAATGGGTAGCTTTATAAGGATAATGAAGCAGCAAATTCTCAAATTTTCAAATCATCTAATCTTCAAATTACTATTCCTCATACTATTCATTTCCTGCAACACAAATTCCACATCCACCAAAAAAACAATCTTCAACATTAACCTTGATGAAGGCCTGAGCTCGCTCGATCCGGCATTTGCGCGGAACCAGTTCAGCATCTGGATGGATAACCAGATTTATAACGGTTTGGTTCAGATTGACGACAGCCTTAAAACCCGGCCTTGTATTGCCAAAAGCTGGGAGATCTCTGCCGATGGCCTTTCTTACACTTTCCATTTACGTAATGATGTGCATTTTCATAACGATCCGCTGTTTGAAAACGGGCAGGGGCGTAAGGTTGTGGCGAATGATTTTGTTTACAGCTTTCATAGGCTTATTGATCCGAAAGTGGCATCGTCCGGCTCATGGATCTTTAGCGACAAGGTGTGCGACGACCCGTTTATTGCCGTAAATGACAGTACCTTCCGCATCAAACTAAGGCAGCCCTTTCCCCCGCTTTTGAGCATGTTAACCGCGCAATATTGCTCAGTTGTGCCTCATGAGGTGGTTGATCATTACTGGAAGGATTTCAGGCAGCACCCTATAGGTACCGGCCCCTTTAAGTTTAAATACTGGAAAGAGGGCGAAGTAATGGTTTTGCTAAAGAATGAAAAGTATTGGGAGAAAGATAAAGACGGCACTCCCCTGCCCCATTTAGATGCGGTGAGAGCAACCTTCATAGGCGATAAGCAAACCGCCTTTATGGAGTTCATCAGTAAAAAGCTTGATTTTTTAAATGATATTGACGGCAGCTACCGCGATGACATCCTTACCAAAGCAGGCCGGATAACTCAAAAATATAAAGGAAAATTCACTTTAAACACCGGGCCATTCCTCAATACCATTTACCTGGGGATCCTGGTCGACAGCAGCCTGGCTATTGTAAAAACATCGCCCCTAAGAAAACTAAAAATAAGGCAGGCCATTAATTACGCTATCGACAAGCAAAAAATGATCAAGTACCTGCGCAATAGCATGGGGGCACCCGGCACAGCAGGTTTTATCCCGATGGGGATGCCCGGCTTTGACGCGGCGCAAGTTAAGGGATACAATTACAATCCTGAAAAATCAAGACAGTTGTTAAAAGAGGCTGGCTATCCAAATTGCAAAGGCCTGCCCGAAATTGTATTGCATACCACCGTTGGCTACCGCGGACTGATAGAATATGTTCAGGGCCAGTTGGACAGGGTGGGGATTAAAACCAGCGTTGAAATAACCCAGGGCGCCAGTTTGCGCGAGCTGGTATCAAAAAATGGCGTCAACTTTTTTTACGGCACCTGGATAGCCGATTACCCGGACGCTGAAAATTACTTATCTGTATTTTATTCAAAAAATAAGATCCCCTTTGGCCCCAACTATACAGGCTTTAACAATAAACAGTTTGATGCCCTTTTTGAACAAGCCTATCATGAAGTAAACGACGAAAAACGCTTCACCATTTACCGACAGATGGATAACCTGGTAATGCAGCAATCGCCGGTGGTGATCTTGTATTATGACAAGCGGGTAAACCTTTACCAGAATAACATATCAGGCTACAGCGTTAACGGGCAAAATTTGCTGGTGCTGAAGAGGGTACAAAAAAGAGATTAGAGACAAGTGATTAGAGGTTAGTTAGGTGTTAGCTAAATAATAACTCACACCCGGCACTGTTCAATAATCCTGTCATGCTGAATTTATTTCAGCACCCCATCATAAAAGTAGCCTATCTGCAAAGTCTGCACCGTGCAAGCGGAGATGTCCAGTGGGGTGTCGAAATAAATTCGGCATGACGCTGGGAGAAATGCAAGCTTTACTCATCCGCATACCGCAGCACATCGGCAGTTACAGATACTGACTGGCCATCAATCGCAACGTCGGGCTTATTGATAACAACAGCATTACCACCTACAGTCCGGGCGTAGTTTTTCAACTCTGTCTTTAACCTGTCCTCGTCATAATTCGGACTTGTTAAACGGCCGATAACCTTGTACAGTTTTTTAACATCATGTACTGAATAATAAATTTCCACATCTGATTTTACAGGCACGTATCTATCGCCAAAATAAGATACGGATGCGCAGGATGATAGCAGGAAAGCTAAGCCAAAAATGATAAGCTGGTAACGTTTCATAAGTTTAAGGTTTTATTTTTAACTTATGACTCTGAGATTGTTATTGGGTTTAGTATTGCTGAAGTAATTATCTTATTACAATTAAGACTGTAAACGGAATTAGCTAAGAAGTTTATATTCCTTAACCAATGCAGAAGCAGGCAAACGTAATAACTCACTAAATTTCCTGATCATATTCAAAGACAAAGGTTGTTTATAGTTCAATACCTTACTAATTGTTCCTTTATCTCCATAAACATTGGCCAGGTCAGCAGCTTTATAACCAAAATCATCCATTCGGATTTTGATCATTTCAACAGGATTAACCTCTGGTAAGTCCCAAAGATTATTTTCATAATTCTCAATCAAATGTACCAGCAGAAGCTTTTCTTTATGTTCCGCTCCTGCTGTTGCATCCTCAATTTGTTCATACCTGGCAATTGCTTTATTATACTCTTGTTCGGTTTCAATTAAAAACCATTGTGGTTTTTCGTTCATGGTTTATAAGTTTTGTTCACACCACTTTAAACAGAACCCGCATCAATTTCGTCATATTCAGAATGAGTTCCTATGAACCTGATTTTGACAATTCCGTCGGCATAATCAACCTCAATAATGAGCCTGTATTTATTACCTACAATTTTGAAGCGTGCCCTTTTGGCGGGAATAAGTTTTGCATTTGGAAAATCCGCTAGAATATCCGTTCCTTTTTTCCAGTTTGCATCCTGGACTACTTTTCTCCAGGTGCTGATACTGTTGTTAGAATCTGCATGTTTTTTTGCAAAATCCTGTAATTTTTTCTGATGAATAATGTGCATTTACAATCAGTCTTTTTGATTCCATTGGCGATCTCCTTTTTACATTTATAATTCTATGCCGCTCATAGCTCCGGGATTTTCCCATGAACTAAAACAAAGATAAATAAAAGTTGGCAAATAGCCAACTTTTATTTATTCTATAGCCCAACAAAAAAGCCTCCCCAAAAATGAGAAGGCCTTGTATGCTTAAAGCAGAAAGGTAAAAGTTTAAAGCTGCTTTCTGCTTTGGTCTTTCAGCTTACGAAGCCATTTGCTTCCTGATGATATTCAACGCGCCGCCAGCTTTAAACCACTCAATTTGCTGCGCATTATAAGTGTGATTTACCGGGAATGATTCAGTTGAACCATCTGTATGATGCAATACAACGGTTAATTGTTTATCAGGTGCAAAGGTTGTTAAACCAGTGATGTCAATAATATCATCCTCCTGGATCTTATCATAATCATTACTGTCTGTAAAAGTGATGCCCAGCATGCCTTGTTTTTTCAGGTTGGTTTCGTGGATCCGGGCAAATGATTTTACCAGTATGGCACGCACACCCAGGTGACGTGGCTCCATAGCAGCATGCTCGCGTGATGAGCCTTCGCCATAGTTTTCATCGCCTACAACAATTGAACCTATGCCATGCGCTTTGTAATCGCGCTGGGTGGCAGGTACCGGGCCGTATTCGCCTGTAAGTTCATTTTTAACGCTATCGGCAGTATTATTAAAATAGTTAATAGCGCCAATCAGCATGTTGTTTGAAATATTATCCAAATGCCCACGGAACTTTAACCACGGGCCAGCCATAGAGATATGATCGGTAGTACATTTGCCTTTAGCTTTTATCAGCAGCTTTAAGCCTGTAATATCAGTACCTTCCCATGCAGCAAACGGATCAAGCAATTGCAAACGTGATGATCTCGGATCAACCTTAACCTCAACGCTGCTGCCATCTTCGGCAGGCGCCTGGTAGCCGGCATCTTCAACAGCATAACCTTTTAAAGGCATTTCAATCCCTTGCGGCTCGTCAAACTTAACCTGCTCACCGTTGGTATTGGTAAGGGTATCAGTTAATGGATTAAAAGTCAGATCGCCTGCTATAGCAAATGCGGTAACAATTTCCGGCGATGCCACAAAAGCGTGGGTATTGGGGTTACCATCCTGGCGTTTCGCAAAGTTGCGGTTAAACGATGTGATGATAGAGTTTTTGCGGGTAGGATCGTCCGTATGACGTGCCCACTGGCCAATACACGGTCCACAAGCATTAGCCAATACCACACCGCCCATGCTCTCGAAAGTACCTAAGTAGCCATCGCGCTCAACAGTGTATCTAACAAGCTCAGAACCCGGAGTAATAGTAAACTCGGCTTTAGTGGTTAAATGTTTGTCAATAGCCTGTTTAGCTATAGAAGCCGAACGGGTAATATCTTCGTATGATGAGTTGGTACATGAACCAATCAAGCCAACTTCTAACTTGGTAGGCCAGCCATTTTCTTTAACCGCCGTTGCAAATTTAGAAATAGGCCACGCCAGGTCAGGAGTAAACGGACCGTTTACATGCGGCTCAAGCTCACTGAGATTAATCTCTATAACCTGGTCAAAATATTGCTCAGGGTTAGCGTAAACTTCAGGGTCGCCGGTTAAGTGTTCTGCAACTGCATTGGCAAGCTCAGCAATATCGGCACGTTTTGTACCGCTAAGGTAAGCAGCAGCTTTTTCATCATAACCGAAGATTGATGTAGTTGCGCCAATTTCGGCACCCATATTACAGATAGTACCTTTACCAGTTGCTGAAAGTGAACGTGCCCCTTCGCCAAAATATTCAACAATAGCACCGGTACCACCTTTTACGGTAAGTATCCCTGCTACTTTTAATATAACGTCTTTTGCTGATGTCCAGCCTGATAATTTACCGGTTAATTTAACACCTATCAGCTTAGGGAATTTTAGCTCCCATGGTAAACCTGCCATCACATCACAAGCATCAGCACCGCCAACACCGATAGCAACCATACCCAAACCACCAGCGTTAGGTGTGTGCGAGTCGGTACCTATCATCATCCCGCCCGGGAACGCATAGTTTTCTAAAACTACCTGGTGAATAATACCTGCACCCGGTTTCCAGAAGCCCAGTCCGTATTTATCAGATACCGATGCCAGGAAATCATAAACTTCTTTATTTACATCCTTAGCAGTGCTCAAATCCTGGTCGGCGCCAATTTTGGCCTGGATCAGGTGATCGCAATGTACCGTTGAAGGCACAGCAACCTGGGGACGGCCTGCCTGCATAAACTGCAAAAGCGCCATTTGCGCGGTAGCATCCTGCATAGCAACACGATCTGGTGCAAAGTCAACATAATCAACCCCGCGGCCAAATGCTTTATGGGCATCGCCTTCGCTAAGGTGGGCGTATAATATTTTTTCGGTTAAAGTAAGGTGTTTACCGGTCGCTTTGCGGGCAGCAGCCACGCGGGTGCTGTAGCGGTCGTAAACCTTTTTGATCATATCTAAATCAAAAGCCATTGTATTTGATCTTTAGGTGAAAGTAAAAGAATAGACATTAGCCAGTTAATAGCTTGTCAATGCGGCGAATTTACAAAAAATGCAGGTAAAAGGAAGTCAGGGGAATGTACAATTGTTATTTGGATAAGTTCTAAATAGAGATTAGCGGTTAGTTACTTAGAGATTAGGGGGATTGAGGAATTTGATTGTGAGTGAAATTTGCGAAGTTTTAAAAACTTCGCAAATTTGTCGATGCCTGCTTCCCGCTAATGACTAATGATTAAATGACCAATGATTAAAATAATGGCATTGCCTGTGGCCCGGGCTGTACGCTCATACGGCACAGGCGTTAGGCTCAGGGCCGGTATCCGCTGCCATCCCCTAATGCGAAGAAAGTTTAATCAACGTTTAAAAATTTCAATAAAGATATTTTGCTAAAACCTCTCCTATCATTGCTAATTAAAGTTAGATCCATTATCATAGCGGTTGCAGCAATTATAGCATCTGGCAGTTTAAGCCCATAAGCTTTGCGTATTTCAATAGTTTTTGATTTTATCGTTGCCTCCAGTTCAAAAATCACGCTGTCTGAAAAAAACTATTTAGTATAGAAATATCATTATCATTTGCAGTTCTCCAGCTTAACAATTCAATTTCGGTGATCGAGGATATTGCAGGTTGATGACTGTTAATAATACCGTTCATCAATTCTTGTCCATCTTCTGTAAAGCTTTTTTGAAGATAATAAATAACCGCATTCGTATCCCAAAGGTATTTCAATCCCATTCGTTACGCAAGTCGTTTAATTGTCTATCTATTTCTTCCGGCGATTGTTTAGACATAGCGCCACTATATTTTGCAGCTAAGTTTAAAGGCATAACTTCTACCTTCTTGTCATCATTCTGAATCCGGATTATTTTCAACGCCTCAAGGTCCTTTAAAAGATTGTATCCTTCATCCTTCAGTATATCCAGGGTTACCGTTCTCATATCCTTTGTATTAAAATATAAATTTACGATTATTAACACTCACTTGCAAAATACCAATGCTACACTATTATAGATTTAAAACTATACCCCCTGCTACTCCAAACCTCCAGCGCCCTCGGCAAAGCATATTCCATCCGTTCCTTAGCCTTTAGGCTATCATGAAACAGCACAATATCTCCGCCTTTAGTATTCTTCAAAACATTATCCAGGCATTGCTCCGGTGTAACATTAATATCAAAATCAGCAGACAATATGTTCCACATAATAAATTCCAAACCAGGTTTGGCTTGTTTAAGCAGCTTTACTTGTGATCTTTTTGCCCGTCCGTAGGGTGGGCGAAAGAGTTTGGTATCCAGTAATTTGTCGGCCTTTAAAAAATTATCAAGGTAAATATCGTCTGCAGTATCCCAGCCTTTTAAGTGATTATAGGTATGGTTGCCTATGGAGTGCCCCTCGTTTTTTACCTGCTCAAATATGTCCGGATGTTTGCGTACATTATCCCCGATACAAAAAAATGTAGCTTTGGCATTGTACTGTTTTAAAATATTTAAAACAAATGGTGTAACAATCGGTATGGGTCCATCGTCAAAAGTGAGATAAATGCACCGGGGACTGCGGTTTGCATCCCATATTAAATTGGGGTATAGCTTTTTAAGCAGCCATGGCGTTTTTACCAGATACATTTTAGACGTGAGATTTTAGATACGAGATATGAGACAAAAGATATATGTTGGTATTATTGCCAAATATTATCTCAAATCTAACATCTCAAATCTCATATCTCAAATTATATTCAGAATAACCTTATGACACAACGGATATTAAAATTAAAAAGAGTAAGTATTTTAAGCATTGCATGCCTAACCTTACTGAGTTTTACAGTAAAGGCGCAGCGGGTTATAAGCCTTCAGCAGGCAGTTGATCTTACTTTAGCTAACAATCTAACCATTAAACAGGCAGTAATTAATGAAAATTTAGCTAATGAGGATTATAAGCAAGCAAAATACAACCAGTTACCAACCGTAACTGCTAATCCGCAAGCTTCATACAATTTTGGCCGCAGCCCTAACTTAACAACTTACACCTATAGCAGTCAGTCGTTTTTATACATTAACGGGCAGGCCTCTGTAGCTGTAACACTTTTCCAGGGCGGGCAACTAAGGAACCAGATCCTGCAAAATAAATTACAACTTGATGTTAATAAAAGCAGTACAGCCAAAGTTAAAAACGATCTGCTCTTGAACGTTGTTACCGATTATTTAACCATACTTACAGACCAGGACCTTGTGATTGCCGCAAAGCAGCAAATTGATCT
>JAQBOS010000604.1 GCA_028287925.1 Mucilaginibacter sp.
TAAAGAGGGCTAAATAGACTTTTATTTTTTATTTTCCTCACCTCTTTCCGTCGCAGACGAAGAGAGGTCGACGAGCGAAGCGTCGTCGGGTGAGTCAACTCTGCGCCATGCGTTTATGCGCGCACAGTAGTGTTAGTGCATTAGCGTTACTATCGCGCGCAGAGTTTACTCACCCGGTCATTGCTTCGCTGGACCTGCCCTCTCTTCCGCGAGCGGTAAAGAGGGCTGATGAAATCTTTTCATTTTTTCTTTTCCTCACCTCTTTCCGCCGCAGGCGAAGAGAGGTCGACGAGCGAAGCAATGTCGGGTGAGTCAACTCTGCACCATGCGTTCATGCAGGCACAGTAGTGTGGAAGCATTTGTTTTAAAGCTGCTCCTTTAGGAGCAAAAGGTCGGTAGAATAATAAAACATAATCATTTTTCGCGCCGTCAGGTGCGAAACTTATTGAACTATTGAGACAGATTTAACGGCCTTATCTATAAGGTTTTCTTAAGATCTACAAAAAGCCATTCTCATCCAGCCAGTTCTTTGCCCAGTCTATCCACTTATTTTTGCTTTTAGAGTTATTTAACCCAAAACCGTGACCCCCTGCCTGGAAAAGATGCATTTCGGCCTTAACCTTTGCATTTAATAAGGCCGTATAAAACATCAGGCTGTTTTGTACGGGAACTACCGTATCATCCTCTGCATGCACCAAAAAGGTTGGCGGCGTGTTGGCTGTTACCTGCTTTTCGTTACTGTACAGGTTTAACAGATCATCGCTGGGTTTTTTACCCAGCAGGCTTTCGCGTGAACCAAAATGGGTCATTTCGCCAAAAGATATAACGGGGTAAAGCAGCATCATAAAATCTGGCCGAACGCTGATGTTCTCTTTATCGTCAATAACAACCTTATCAAAATGCGTTCCTTCCGTTGATGCCAGGTGACCGCCGGCCGAAAAACCGATGATGCCAATTTTATCTGTCTTTAAACCCCATTTAGCTGCATTTTTGCGCACCGTTAAAACAGCCTGTTGTGCATCCTGCAAGGGGCCGATGGTTTTATCAACCATAATGCTGTCGCTTGGCAGGCGGTATTTTACCAGGAAGGCAGTTACGCCAATTTTATTGAATGCCTTAGCAATGTTCGATCCTTCGTTCTCCATTGAAAGACCTGTATAGCCACCTCCCGGAAAGATCACTATAGCGGTACCATTAGCAGTTCCTTTTTCTGGCAGATAAGGGGTAATTGTAGGGATACTTACAAAGCTGGCCCATCCTTTATCATCTTTTTCTATATACGTTTTTGGCGTGGGTTTGGCATTTGGTACCCCGTCCGGATACAAAGGCAAGGGTTTTTCCTGCGCATGGGTTAAAACAACCGCACACACAAGCATCAGGGCACACAAAACTGTTTTCATGATCTATAATTATTGATATAAAAAACTCAAAAACCAACCTAATCAACCACTCACTTAATCAACCCAATCAACCAAAACTTAGCTCTTCGGCCCGCCAAACTCCATTAAATACGACTTTAAAAATTCATCCAGGTCGCCATCCAATACTGCGGCAGCATTTGAGGTTTCATGATCGGTACGCAGGTCCTTAACCAGTTTATACGGATGTAAAACATAGTTGCGGATCTGTGAGCCCCACTCAATTTTTTTCTTGTTCCCTTCAACCGCATTGCTTAACTCCATGCGTTTGCGCATTTCAGCCTCGTACAATTGCGATTTTAGCAACCTGATAGCGTTCTCCTTATTCTGCAATTGTGAGCGCGATTCCTGGTTTTTAATGATAATGCCCGATGGTTTATGATATAAACGTACGGCAGTTTCCACCTTGTTCACATTCTGACCGCCAGCACCGCCGGAGCGGAAGGTTTCAAATTCAATATCCGCATCTTTAACCTCAATCTCAATGGTATCGTCAACCAGCGGGTAAACATAAACGGATGCGAACGAGGTATGGCGCTTGGCGTTTGAATCAAAGGGCGAGATGCGCACTAAACGGTGCACGCCATTTTCGCCTTTTAAGTAACCGTAGGTAAAATCGCCCTCAATTTGCAGGGTAACGGTTTTAACTCCGGCAACATCGCCTTCCTGGAAATCCTGCTCAGTTACTTTATAGCCATGCTTTTCGCCCCACATAATATACATGCGCATCAGCATGCCGGCCCAGTCGCAGCTTTCGGTACCGCCTGCGCCCGCGGTAATTTGCAGCACCGCATTAAACTGGTCTTCTTCGGCCGAGAGCATGTTTTTAAATTCAAGCTCTTCAATCTCTTTTATAGCGGCGTTGTATTGCTCCTGCATTTCTGCCTCGGTAGCATCGCCCGCCTGGAAAAATTCAAAAAGTACGCCTGTATCGTCAACCGTGGCAAATACCTTTTGGTAGGCATCGGTCCATACTTTTTTTATTTTGATGGAAGCCAGAACTTTCTCTGCTTCTTTAGGGTGATCCCAAAAATGGGGGCCAATGGTTATTTCCTGTTCTATTTGCAGGGCATCGAGTTTCTTGTCGATGTCAAAGATGCCTCCTCAGGGAAGTTACTCTATCCCTTAAATCCTGGATCTGTTCTTTAGTCATGAGGGCAAATATAGTTGTTTGGTTGGAAAAGGCTGAAGCCGTTGTAAATGTTGATGTTTTTGTGACGCCCGGTGTTGAGTCAATAGTCTTGAGTCGAAAGTCTTAAGTCAGATTTTGCCCTTTCCTGACTTAGAACTCAAGACTAAGAACTAATGCTTATTCCCAAACCCAAATTCCTTATAAGTATTCGGCAGATCTTCCGAGCTGCTGAAAGGGAAGGTGTAGGAGGCCCACCAGCTTTCGTAATCGGCATCCTTATCTTTTGTTGGCTCAATTCTTACGCTGCGTAACAAATAAACCCCTTCCCGGCTCAGGTTAAAAGATACTTCGCCATTAGCGCTGGTTGTAAGGTTTTGCGTATATACGTTGCCGGTTGTAGTTTTTATGTATAATAGCATGGCTGCGGAAGGCGCAGGCTTACCCTTAAATTTTAATATGGCTATCATGTCGTCACCATACCTTTTCTTGTAAGGATTTTGTTTTAAAATTATCTCGTAATCTTCGTTAAGGATCTTCTCGTAAGCGTTTCCATCCTCGTTATCAACAGAAACCAGCGTTTTTAAATAACGCGTATATTTTTCTTTAACCCTGAACTGGTTGCCGCTTTTTACCTTTTCGGCCATTTTATCAAGGCCCTGGCTGTTTAAAAACTCGGCATAGGCATCGCGCGAGGTAAAGCTGAACTCATACCCCCTGGTCATTTCAATTAACGACTGCCCCTGATTCACCATCTCATAACTCAATACCGGCGCTGCGCTGTCTTTAGCAACCTTGCTCAGGTCGATTTTTTTTGAGCCGTTGTACAGCATAAACCTGGTAGTTTTGCTGGGCTGATAGTTTATTTCCGCATCTTTTATAAATGAATCGCCGCTTAACAAATGCAGGTTAAGCTTATTGCCCTTGTGCATAAAAAAGAATTCGGGCAGCAGGAAAAAATCGTGCGTGGTTGCAGCCAATCCGATAGCTGCCGCGAGTATTAAAAGTAAAAGTGGTGTACGTTTCATCATAGGGTTCATTTGCTCACTGGTTCATTAGTTCATTGGTGCATTTTTTAATACCTGGCACCTCGTATATTGCTTTCATTATAATTTCATGTTTGATATCGGTAAGTAAAATAATTGAAAGATTATTGTGCCTTAAGCATAACCAAAGCGCAAATTACCAATAAAAACCCGGCTATCAATTATTGAACCACCCAACCAATAAACTAATGAACAATTGAACCAATGAACCATTCCTCAAACATACAAAGTTTTAAAAACTTCAGTAGTTTTGCCGGATGATTTTCGATCGAAAAAACCTAAATAGTAACCAATTACTTGAATTTTACAAAAAGTTACTATGGCCGCGCCTTGTTGAGGAGAAAATGCTGATCCTCTTAAGGCAAGGGCGCATAGGCAAATGGTTTTCGGGGATAGGGCAGGAGGCCATTGCCATTGGCAGCACCCTGGCTATGAATAGCGACGAATATATTTTGCCCATGCACCGCAACCTGGGTGTTTTTACCGCCCGGGATATTCCGCTTTCGCGGTTAATGGCGCAATGGCAGGGAAAAGCATCTGGTTTTACCAAAGGCCGCGACCGCTCATTTCATTTCGGCACGCAGGAATATAAGATCATCGGGATGATCTCGCACCTGGGGCCGCAGCTTGCCCTTGCCGATGGCATTGCCCTGGCCGACGTATTGAGCAAACGCAAAAAAGCTACCCTTGTATTTACCGGCGAAGGCGCAACCAGCGAAGGGGATTTTCACGAAGCGTTAAACATTGCCGCTGTTTGGAATCTGCCTGTGATATTTTTAATAGAAAACAATGGTTATGGCTTATCAACCCCGGTAAGCGAACAATATAACTGTAAATATTTGGTTGATAAAGCCATCGGCTACGGCATGGAAGGCCGTCGAATTGATGGTAACAACCTGCTGGAAGTTTATCATACGGTGAGCGAGGTGGCAGCCAGCATGCGCGAAAATCCGAGACCTGTGCTGCTTGAATGTATGACGTTCAGGATGCGCGGGCACGAGGAAGCATCAGGCACAAAATATGTACCGCAGCATTTATTTGATACCTGGAAAGAGAAAGATCCGATCCGCAATTTTGAAAATTATTTGCTGGGTGAAAACGTTCTTCGCCCGGAATGGATCCCGGAGATGAAAAAGGAATTTTTTACGCAAATAGAATCAGAAATTGAAAGGGTATTTAATGAGCCCGATATTATTCCCGACGTTGAAACGGAAATGAGGGATATGTACAAACCTTACAACTTTCCAACCTTTCAACCTTCCAACCTTCCAACAACAACAAAGCGTTATATTGATGCCATAAGCGATGGATTAAGGCAAAGCATGCGCAAGCACGATAACCTGGTGATAATGGGGCAGGATATTGCAGAATATGGCGGCGCCTTTAAAATTACACAGGGATTTGTGGAAGAGTTTGGTCGGGGCAGAGTTCGGAACACGCCAATTTGCGAATCGGGCGTTGTGGGTGCCGCTATGGGCCTGGCTATTAATGGTTATAAAGCCGTTATGGAAATGCAGTTTGCTGATTTTGTAAGCGTTGGCTTTAACCAAATAATAAATAACCTGGCAAAAACACATTACCGCTGGGAGCAGGGGGTTGATGTGGTGATCAGGATGCCGGCAGGCGCGGGTACAGGCGCCGGGCCTTTTCATTCGCAAAGTAACGAGGCCTGGTTCACCAAAACTCCCGGACTAAAAGTTGTTTACCCCGCATTTCCGGCGGATGCTAAAGGGCTGCTGATGGCCGCCATTGACGATCCTAACCCGGTAATGTATTTTGAGCATAAATATTTATACCGCAGCAACAGCGGCGAAGTGCCTGATGGTGATTATT
>JAQBOS010000617.1 GCA_028287925.1 Mucilaginibacter sp.
CACTTGGCAAAAAGGTGCATTCTTATTTTGACGTTGATGAATTAAAACGCCTGGCGCCCATTCAAAACGGCGGCACCTCCGCAAAAAACATTGCCGGGGTATGCCGCAATTTTATTGAGTACAAAGGCGGGAAAGAAGATTTTATAACCCAATTCAAATTGGAGCCGGAAGTTATAAAATACCATGAATTACAATATGCCTGATGATTTGAAATTGTAAAGCAGGTTTATGCCAGTAAAAACAGTAATAGTTGTACAAGCCCGAATGTCGTCAAGCCGTTTACCCGGAAAGGTAATGTTACCCGTTTTGGGTAAAAGCTTGCTTTACCGGATGGTTGAGCGGTTGAAAATGATCCGTCATGAAGTACAGCTTATTGTTGCCACTTCGCAGGATGCAACAGATAAGGTAATTGAGCAGGAGGCTTTAAAAATGGGAATAGCCTGTTACAGCGGCAGCCTCAATAATTTACTGGATCGGCATTACCAGGCCGCTATGCTTTTTAATGCTGATAATATAGTTAAGATCCCTTCGGATTGCCCGCTCATTGATCCGGATATTATAGATGATGTGCTCGGTTTTTTCTTTGCTGATCCCGGCAGGTACGATTATGTAAGCAACCTGCATCCGGCTACTTTTCCTGACGGAAATGATGTGGAAATAATGACAATGGCTTGCCTTGAAAAAGTATGGAAAGAAGCTCAAAGGCCCCTGGAGATTGAACACACGACGCCTTATGTATGGGAAAACCCCGACAAGTTCAACATTGGTAATGTATCCTGGCAAGCGGGTATTGATTATTCCATGTCGCACCGTTTTACCATTGATTATGAAGCCGATTACAGGTTTATAAAACGGGTTTATGAAGAGTTATATCCAATAAACCCACGTTTTTCATGCCGGGATATTTTAAACCTGCTTGCCGAAAAACCGGAGATCTATCATATCAATGCACAATATGCCGGTGTAAACTGGTACCGTAACCATTTGGATGAATTAACAACTGTTTCAGCGAAACAAACCAAACTAACCATTAGCTAATAGAATTAAAATATAGCCATGCAAAACGTAATAGCAAATACCACAGATCTTGAGGCAATTGCTTTGAAAGTAAGAGAACATATTATAAAAATGTCGACAGATGGCGGCTGTTTTGTTGGCGCGTCATTATCGGCTGCTGATCTTATCGTTTACCTGTATTCAGAATTTCTTAACATCAATAAAAACAACCTCGATGATCCTGATCGCGACTACTTATTTCTGTCAAAAGGCCATGACGTGCCCGCATTATACGGAACTTTTGTAGAAATGGGCTTATTGGAAGCCGATCGTTTAAAAAATCACTTATCCGTATCCGACAATATTTACTGGCACCCGAATACCAAAATTCCGGGGATCGAATTTCATTCGGGCTCATTGGGCCATTTGCCATCCGTCGCTATTGGTGTTGCAATGGATCTAAAAATTAAAGGTGGCACAAACAAGGTGGTTTGTATTATGGGTGATGGGGAGTTAAACGAAGGCACCTGCTGGGAAGCGGTACTTGTAGCTAATGCCTATAAGCTTGATAACCTGATCTTCGTGATTGATCGCAACCAGTTCCAGGCCAATATGGCTACGGAAGACCTCATCCCGCTGGAGCCTTTGCATGATAAGTTCACCGCATTTGGCGCCGCGGTTAAAAGAATAAACGGGCATGATTTCGACGCATTGCACGAGGCATTTTCAGCTTATCCTTTCCAGGACGAAAGGCTTAATGTAGTAATTGCCGATACCGTTCGCGGCAAAGGATTACTCAGCATTGAACGCCGGGCCGACAGGTGGTTTTGCAACTTTAATGCAACCGAGGTGGATGACCTGCTTAAAGAACTGCACGGTGAGCATTTAACTCAATTAACATCAGAAACTTTAGTGGTAAGGTAAGATGACGTACGAAGAATTATTAACAGAAATAGCTTTATCAGACGAACGCTTTATAGTGATGACGGCAGAGAACCGTGCTTTAGTAAGGAATATTCCCGGCAAATTGGGAAACCGCTTTATTGATACCGGGATAACCGAACAAACTATGATTGGCGCGGCTGCAGGTTTGGCTTTACGCGGCCGCATCCCTGTGGTACATGCGCTGGCTTCATTTTTATCAATGCGGGCATTTGAGTTTATCCGTACCGATGCTGGCATCCCAGGCCTTCCGGTTAAGTTAAGCAGCTTTATACCTGGTTTTTTATCTGATGGCAATGGCCCTACCCACCAGGCGCTCGAAGATATCTCGCTGATGCGTGGAATTCCTAATATGACGGTTTTTGCCCCTGCAGATGAAGATGACCTGGTAAAAATGCTGCCCCAGATCTGGACGCATTCCAATCCATCATATGTACGCATCAACACCCGAAAAACGAATTATATACATGCTCCTTTTGAGTGGGGAAAAGCCGAGGTAGTTTCAACTGGCGATGATGTTACTATTTTAACATACGGACTAATGTTTGAACAGGCACTTATAGCCGTTGAAATGCTTAAAAATGAAGGGTTGTCTGTTGGCCTTGTTAGCCTGCGCAGCCTTAAACCGGTAGACGAGCGCGCAATACTTGAAGTTACCCGGAACAGCAAATTAACTGTAACACTGGAAGATCATTTTCTATCCGGAGGGTTATACAGTATTGTTGCCGAAGTATTACTTAAACACGGGCTTACCGCCAATATTTTACCATTCGCCTTAAATGAAAGATGGTTTAAGCCGGCCTTGCTGCCAAATGTTTTGGAATATGAAGGTTTTACCGGCAAGCAGATAGCCGAAAAAATATTAGGCTACAAAACATTTTATAAGCAGCCCGGGATGGCTGTGCCTCAATTTGCTGAATAATAAAGAACAAGATACCATGCCAAATTCTATAAAATTTAATCCAGAATACCCCGAAATAACTAAATCAAACGATTTGTATGAACGTGCATTAAAAGTTCAGAAACCGGTTACCCAAACCCTTGCAAAAGGGCCAGGGCAATTTACCAATGGCGCTGCCCCTAAATACATACAAAGAGGGTTGGGTTCGCATGTTTGGGACGTTGACGGCAACGAATACATTGATTTTAACTCGGCCATTGGCCCGATATCATTAGGCTATGCTTACCCGGTGGTTGATGAAGCAATCAAAAAGCAATTAAGCGATGGCATCACCTTTTCGCTGATGCACCCGCTTGAAGTGGAACTTTCCGAATTGATCCAACAGGTTATCCCTAATGCCGAAGCTGTAAAGATCTCTAAAACCGGGGCCGATGTTTGCTCGGCAGCTATCCGTGTAGCACGTGCTTTTACAGGGCGCGACAAAGTGTTTTGCTGCGGATATCATGGCTGGCATGATTGGTATATCGGGATCACCAGCCGCAATGCCGGCATCCCGGAGGCAATCCAGAACATGACTTATACTTTTCAGTATAATGATATTGATGCTATAAAGGCCGCTCTTGATGAAACCGTGGCCGCCCTGATATTGGAGCCATTTATTTTTGAGGCGCCAAAACCAGGCTTTTTAAAAGAACTTGCTGAAATATGCAAGGCAAATGGCACCCTGCTGATCTTTGATGAAATGTGGACTGGTTTCCGCATTGCCATAGGCGGGGCCCAGGAATATTTTAATGTGAAGCCCGACCTGGCCGTTTATTCAAAAGCCTGTGCAAACGGGATGCCTATCGCTCTGCTTACCGGCAGGGCCGATGTGATGGAGCTGTTTAATTCGGAGGTATTCAGTTACACCACTTTTGGCGGCGAGGCCTTATCACTGGCGGCCTGTATTGCTACCATAAATGAACTGCGCGATAAAAATGTGCCTCAATACCTGGATGAAAAAGGTGCAGTAATAAAAGATGGATATAACAGCATAGCCATTGAAGCAGGCATGGACATTTACACCCGCTGTATAGGTTACAACTGCCGTTCAATGGTAACATTTACCCCTGAAGCCGGCAACGGCCTGGAAGTAAAGACCCTGATGCAGCAGGAGATGATAAAACGCGGTGTTTTATGGGCCGGCTTTCATAATATGTGCTATAGCCATAGCGATGAGGATATAGCTTATACCCTTTCGGCTTACCGCGATGTAATGCCAATTATGAAGGACGCAATACTTAGCGGCAACATTAAACAGTACTTAAAAGGCGAGGTGCTTGAAGCTGTTTTTCGCAAAATAGATAATTACAATATTAAACCTAAAATAGTATAGTTGAAATCTATGAAGCTGTTTTCTCTCGAAAATAAAACTGCGATCGTTACCGGAGCATTGGGTCTGCTTGGTAAAAAACATTGTGAAGCATTGGCCGATGCAGGTGCTAATGTAGTTGTAGCCGACCTGGATGAGAGCGGCGCTGAAAGCTTTG
Source organism: Mucilaginibacter sp. (assembly GCA_028287925.1). Taxonomy (GTDB): domain Bacteria; phylum Bacteroidota; class Bacteroidia; order Sphingobacteriales; family Sphingobacteriaceae; genus Mucilaginibacter. Next base: position 4,369 of record JAQBOS010000617.1, read on the forward strand.
CTGAAAGTCTTGGCGAACAGCACGGCGGCTTAAAGATTGATGTTACCAGCGAAAGATCATTAAAGATAGCGCGCGACCAGATCTTAACGCGTTACGGGTCAATAGACATATTGGTAAACAATGCCGCTATAAATGATATGTTCGAAAATCCGGGAATGGCAAAAGAACTTTCGGCATTTGAAAATTATCCGCTTGATGCCTTTAAAAAATCACTTGATGTAAATATTACGGGCGTTTTCCTGGCATCGCAGGTTTTTGGAAATGTAATGGCTGAGCGGGGAAGCGGCAGTATTATCAATATTGCCTCTACCTATGGTATTGTAGGCCCTGATCAATCCATTTACCGGAATGAATGTGGTGAGCAAACCTTTTACAAATCGCCGGTCTATCCGGTTACCAAAGGAGCAGTTGTAAACTTTACACGCTTTTTAGCGGCCTATTGGGGTAACAAAGGCGTAAGGGTTAACACGCTTTCGCCGGGTGGTGTGGAAAATGCACAAAACGAATTTTTTATCCAAAATTATTCTGCTAAAACTTTATTGGGACGCATGGCCAGCCCTTCAGATTACCAGGGAGCATTGGTTTTTTTAGCCAGTGAAGCATCCGCTTATATGACGGGGGCGAACCTTATTGTGGATGGAGGCTGGACAGCAATTTAAAACATTAAACTTAAAACATAATGAATATGTTAAACGAAAAACTTTCACGCATTAAACTGCTTCTTACAGATTGCGATGGGGTATTGACCGATGGCGGCGTTTATTATGGCGAAGCCGGCGAAGAATTTAAAAAGTTCGACATCCGCGATGGCATGGGTGTTGAGCGCCTGCGGAATTTTGCGGGAGTAACAACCGGTATTATTACCGGTGAGTTATCGCCATCATTAATAAAACGGGCAGAAAAATTAAAAATTACCGAGCTGCATCTTGGGGTTAAAGATAAGCCTGCCGTATTTAAAGAGATCTTAAGCCGGCTTAACCTGTTGCCTGATGAAGTAGCTTATATTGGGGATGATACCAATGACCTGGAAGTAATGAAGCTTGCGGGCGTTACCGCTTGCCCGGCAGATGCAATATCGTTTATAAAAGATGTTGCCACTATAACATGCGAGGCCAAAGGCGGGCAAGGCTGTTTCAGAGAGTTTGCCGAGCTGATCATCGCATCACATCAAAAGGTAAAAACAGTAGCTGCAGCTAATCAAACCATTACGTTAAACACCGGCAATAAAATTGGTCCCGGCGAACCTTGCTATATTATTGCAGAGATTGGGATCAACCATAATGGCTCGCTTGAAATAGCAAAACAACTGATAGATGAAGCTGTGGCTGCCAAAGCTACCGCAGTAAAATTTCAGAAAAGGACACCGGAAATTTGTGTGCCTAAAGATCAATGGGAAATTATGCGTGATACCCCATGGGGAAGGATCTCTTATATCGATTATAAGCGTAAAACCGAGTTTGGTATAGCCGAGTATGCAACCATCGATCAGTATTGTAAAAAGCAGGGGATAGACTGGTTCGTATCAACCTGGGACGTTGAAGCGGTTGATTTTATGGAACGGTTTGATACCCCTTTATATAAGCTGGCATCAGCTTCGCTAACTGATTTTCCGTTGATCAATAGAATTTTGCTAACAGGTAAACCTTTAATGCTTTCAACCGGCATGTCTACCAATAAGGAAATTGAAGATGCGGTTAACCTGGTAAAAGGATTTGATGAGAACTATCCTTTATTAATTGCACATTCAACTTCTGCGTATCCTTGCAAGCCTGAAGAATTAAATCTTAAGATGATCCATACCCTTGGGGATAAATATCCGGGATTGCCAATTGGTTATTCAGGCCATGAAACCGGGCTGGCTACTACGGTTGCGGCAGTATCATTAGGTGCAACATTTGTTGAACGCCATTTCACGCTTGACCGTGCCATGTGGGGATCAGATCATGCAGCATCTGTTGAGCCACAAGGGTTTCAACGTATGGTACGGGATATCCGCGATGTTGAAACAGCCACCGGCGACGGCATTAAAAAAGTTTATGAATCTGAGCTTGGTCCGATGAAACGCTTAAGGGTGAATATAAGTGATGAGTATAAGGATAAATCGCTGGCATAAATTTTAAAACAGCGATGGTGTTTAAACAAGGTGCGTTTGAACCGTTTTCTACACGCAGAGCGTTGCCCTGCGCTGAGATATAAGACCCTTTCCAAAGAATTAAACGTTCTGTGGCAAATACCCAAGCCCTGAAAGGGCGAAATACATCAGCGCAGGTCGAAGGCCTGCGAGAAATAGGGTGAAGATTTATCAGGAGGACAGGTTTTAAACCCATAGCTATGAATTAAACAGCACATGACAATTTTACAAACAACCACTACCATCCTCATCTGCTGGATAATATTCATCATAGCATGGGAGCGATTCTCTCCGTATCGCAAGGGATTGCCGTTTTTCAGAGAGGGCTTTTGGGTGGATTTGGTTTGGTACACCATTATCCAAAGCTATGTGCTCAAAATTTTGATATTTGACTATATCATTTACCCGCTTCAGCACCAGATCGGCTGGCATGGATTTCAGTTTTTTAAAGACTGGACGGTAACTGAGCAGGTTTTGTTTTTCCTGGTAACGCATGATCTGTATATCTATCTCTTTCACCGGCTGCAGCATGCCAGCAAAATACTGTGGCGCACACATGAGGCGCACCACTCGGGTAAGGAGGTTGATTTTTTGGCAGGATCGCGTTCGCATGCGTTCGAGATCATCATTAATCAAACCATAGAGTTTGCACCAATAATTATACTTGGCGCCGACCCGGTGGTTATCCCCATAAAAGCAATGCTTGACGCGATGTTCGGGATGTTTATTCATGCCAATGTTAACGTTAGGCTGGGTAAGTTAAAATACATTCTCAATTCGCCCGAACTGCACTTATGGCACCACGCCAACTACCATGAGGTATTTCACGCTAATTTCGCCACCAAATTTGCCTTGTGGGATTATCTTTTTGGTACTGTATATGATCCCGGTTTTAAGCCTGGCAATCAGCCCGAAAACTGGGGATTGTATTACGACTACCCAAAAGATTACTTTTTACAGCATGCTTTTTCGGTAAGGCGTTTTGATGAGAAGAGCTTATTAAAACATAAATGGTTCAGGTATTATTATGAGGTAAGGCCAAAGCTTATCTTAAAAATAAAGAAACTTTTGAAATTAAATAAAGAAGCAACCATTGTTAACATGCATCAGCCTGAATTATTGGATGCTGATGCCGGTGAAAACTTAATATCATACAACAAATAAACTTAATCTATTGGCCTGGATCTACTTATTATTAGCCGCATCATGCGAAACAGCATGGACATTCTGCTTAAAGTTCATGAAATTCAGTGATCTTAAAACATTAAGATTTATTAATTTTTACAGGTGGCAGGGCGGACTCCCGGTATTGGTCCCTTTTGTTGGTTATATTTTATTTGGCATTGCCAATATCTACTTGTTCTCCATCGCAATAAAGCAGATCCCAACAGCAACAGCATTTGCCGTTTGGACAGCGATTACACTGATCTTTATAAAAATTGCCGAGCTCGTATTTTTAGGTCAGCGCATCTCGTGGATCGAAATATTTTTTATGCTGCTGATCATGATCGGGATAATGGGCTTAAAGGTTTATTCGCTGCAAAGCCAATGATTTAGATGTGCCCGAATAAAGAGGCGATATCAAAATTATAAAATGCCAAACAAAATTAAATTTTGGACAATAAAAAACTCCGTGCTGCTCTGTGTCTTCTTTGCGGTTAATGTTTTACCGCAGAGATAACAAAGAAGGCACGGAGATCACAGAGACCAAATATTATTTTTAGTGTTTTTTAGATTTAAGTATTTTGATACGGCCTCTTAACGCTGGTTACTTTTTGGTGGTTTCCGAGGTGGATTCTGAAGATTCATGCTTGCTGTAGTGCCAATTTACCTTATCACCAGGGTTTTTCACAAATATTTTCAGGATCTCCTGGTGAATATCTTCGGGCTGTAATGCTCCATCAACCTTTAACGATTTATTACTTAAAGACATGTCGAAATCGTCCTTATCCTTTATGATACCTCTTTCTATCAACCTGTCAGCTGCCTCTTTAAATCTTCCGTCCGGTTTGATTGGTGGGATGGGCGGCATTGGTGCTACGAGTGACAGTCCATTTACTCCTGCTAGTGGAACAGGAGCTGCGGGTGTTACCATAGCCGCAATTTTTGGTGCGGGAGAAACAGGCGCCGTAAGTGCAGCTGATGGTGGAACCATTGCTATTGCATTTGGGGCGGGCGTTGCAGGTACCGGCGCTTTTACGCCCTGCAAGCCTGCCGGTGGCATGGGCCGTGCCGGCGGTGCAACTATCGGCGTTGCAGGTACCGGCGCTTTTACTCCCTGCAGGCCTGCAGGTGGCAGGGGCGATGCCGGTGGTGCAACCATTGCTATTGCATTTGGGGTGGGCGTTGCAGGGGCCTTTACTCCTTGTAAACCTACCGGTGGCACAGGTGCTGCCGGGGCTACGGCGGCTACTTCTTTATATTCTTTTAGCAATTCGTTAATTTTTGCCTGATACTGGCTTACAGGCGCCTGTACAGCATTTACATATAATGTTTCCACCTTATTATTATGGTCCATATCCAGCTGGTATAAAACACCACTTCGTTTAAACAGGTATGCTTTTTGAGTTTTTCCATTTTTTGATATGATGGTGCGCATGGTAGTGCCATTATCAAAATCGGCAGGGTCATAAATTTTACCACGATTATTTAACGTGGTATCAATTTTCCCCAGATTTACTTTTGTATTGACCTTTACTTGTGTAACAACTTGAGGATTAACGCTAATAGGTTGTTGTTGAACCTGGCTGGTTTTAGCTGCCGGTTTTCTAATTGTATCTTTTGTCGAAAATGCCACGGTGAGCAATCCGCCGGTTACCATGCAAATGGTAAGCAATGTTTTTTCCATGATGTTTAATGATTGATTATGATTATTTACCATCCTTTTAACCCTGTTCAATAACTTGCTTTTATCGCGCGCCAAAGCCATGCTTAAACCAGGTGCCGCCAGTTGGTACTCCTGGCAGCTTAAAAGCGCTTGTATATAGCCGGATTTACTGCCGGCTTGTTTCAGCGCTATATCATCGCAGCAGTTTTCCCGCTCAGCTTTAATAAGCTGCGAGATCCACAACACCGCGGGGTTAAAAAAGAATATGATCTCTAAAAAGCTTTGCAGCAGGTTTACCAGGTAATCCCTGCGGCCAATGTGCGCCAGCTCATGTACCAGGATAGCCTCTACTTCATCGGCGCTTAATGCATTTATAAAGCCTACCGGGATCAGGATAAGCGGCTTTAAATGCCCGATCACCATGGGCACTTTGGCAATGCCCGATTCTGCAAGCCTTATAGCCTGCTTTATGTTAAGCTGATGTGATAAATAGGTTAGCCTGCTTTCCCAATGTCTACTCACAGCATAAGTTTTGGTATGCTTTAAATGATAGATCTCATGAATGCCAACCGCCAACTTAATGCTTTTAGCGCAGATAATTAAAAACCAGATTAAAACAATGGTATTGCAATGGGCATTTAAATAACCAATAATTGTATCGGCAGTGCTTTGTTTATCAATATAAGTAGCTGCAACCGGCGAGGCTTGTATGGTAACCGGTGAGCTGGCAGCTGTATTGCCGCCCTTGTAAATTAAATGGCCGGTTTGTATTGGCTGCATCTGCATGAAAAAAGTAATTAGGGTACCACAAGTAAACAACAACATTGCAGCAATAAGCAGGTTATACCTAAGCGCTGCGCTTAGCTTTTTGGTGAAAATTATGATTAGCCCACCTGCAACAGCAAGTAAAACGCCCTGCCATAATGAATGCATTAAGGTGTTTCCCAATGCTTTTATAAACTGATCAGTTAACAGGCTGCCTGTTGTTAAAGTTCCCATATCGGTTAAGTTTAAAACGCGGTTATTATTCTTTATCTAATTTATTCAGCAATTCTTTTATTGCCTTAATATCTTCTTTCGTGGCCTGGTTATTTCCCAATACCTGCATCACCAGGCTACCCGCCGAGCCTTTGTACATAGAATCGACAAACTTGTTGAGCAGGTGGTTTTTTGTTTTTTGCTCTTCTTCAACAACTATATATACATGCTTCATCTGGCTTTCATCACGTTTCAGTATTTCTTTTTCAACCATAATTTGCATCAGTTTTAAGGTTGATGTATAATTAACATCCTTTTGCTCATTCAGCCGGTCGTTCACAAATCTTACGGTTGACGGGCCGTGCTCCCACAACACCTGCAGGATCTCCAGTTCTGATTTTGTGGGATCAAATTTGCGGCTGTTTTTTTCTTGTTCTGAAATCATAATACAAACATAGGAATATTTTCGTACGAAACAAGCGACACCTTGATTATTTTTTATTTTTTTTCTTGGATTGGTGATTTTGGCATATTGTTGAACGTGGATTATTAACCGCAGAGGGTGCTGAGAAGGCGCGAAGGACGCGGAGATTAAAAAGAGAATATGTTTCTTGTCTCCGCAGGGTCTGTCATAGACGACCCTGCGCAATGTTTGTGGTGAGTAAAAGCTTATTGCAATGGATAAACCCGGATGACCCACCTGGATATTCCCCGGAAAAAGCTTTATACAACGCAGGGTCCGCTTTGCGAGACCCTGCGGAAACGGTAATTAAAAAGAGAACATGTTTCTAAACAATCACTTTAAGGGTTATTAATAAATTATAACTTCTTTTAAATTTGCTTTTGAAACAATAAAATAAACTATTGCAATTCTTTAATCCCTCAAACTATGTACATTGAACTAAGCAAAAGAGAAAAGAAGCTTGCCCGCGAGTTAATTGAAAAAGGCTTGCGTGAGGAGTTTAAACGGGGCATGTTAAGCTTCGATGCCATTTTACAGCAATGGAAAAGCGAAGGCGGCGACATTAAGGAAAATTATTATAAAATATTTAATGCTGTTACCGATTTTGATAAGCAGATAGCCAGGCGATATGATGGAATGACCGGTTCAAAGTATTTATCAATTGTAGCCGGACAAGTATATGATAAGCTGTATGACAGGGCTGAAATTGATGGGTTTGGTGAAGAGGCAAAAGATAGAATTTTGCGAATGCTTAGTTTTGCAGATGAGTAGAATGTAACCTATGAAATAACATTTTGTCTCCACAGGTCTGTCATAGACAACCCTGCGCAATGTTTTTGGTGAGTAAAAACTTATT
>JAQBOS010000630.1 GCA_028287925.1 Mucilaginibacter sp.
TATAAGTAGCATATTCGCTACCTTTATATAAAATGAAAGTTAGGGAGCTATTAAAGTTGCTTAAGCAGGACGGCTGGCTTGAAAAAGATCAGAAAGGCAGCCATTTACAATTGATTCATCCTGAGAAACCGGGAAAAGTAACTGTTCCTGTTCATAGCGGAGACATTCCGAAAGGAACTTTAGTAGCGATTTTAAAACAGGCAGGTTTAAAGTAGATCAGGATTAAAATAGAATGCTATGGAAACAAAAAATATAGAGCTTATCATCGAAAAAGGTGAAAAAGGAGTTTGGGGGAGGGTCAATTACAACGATAATTTGATTACTGAAGAAGCAGGTAATCTCAATGATCTGGAATTAAAGTTAAAAGAATTATTGCATGATTTTGAAGATGTCGATCCTGAAAGTATCTCGTTTGATCTTAAATATGATGTTTATTCACTTTTTGAACAATTTGACTTTTTAAATATTAGCAAGGTTGCAAAATATGCCGGCATTCATCCGGGATTGCTCCGTCAATATGCTTCAGGTGTTAAACATCCTTCTCTAACCCAGGTAAAAAAAATAGAAGAAACACTCCACCGGTTAGCTGGACAGATGCAAAAAGCATCGGTATATGCCTTATAGGGGTTCGACAATTTTAAAAGGTAGCAAATCTTTATACTTCACACCGTCATCCGTAACGCCGGCACCATCCTTATCAGCTTTGTTAAGCCATAGGATAAGATCAGTACCACTATGGCTTTTATCGGGATCACCCAAAGCAGGCTTAGGTTATTAAAACTGATGTGGAGGTATAATTTATCAAACAACAGGCGCACAAACAGTACATGCACAATATAAATACCGTAGCTTTCTTTACTTATTTGGGTTACAATGCCTTTAAACCCGGTTTGTTGCGGTTTGAAAACACGATTTTTTACTAAGAGGAACAACCCTGCCAAAGCAAAGGGAATATCGGGGGTAAAATCGCTTTCAATAAGGTCGTTAAAGCCTTTAACGTGGGCAATTTGCGGCAAGATAATGCCGGCTACGGATGTAATAAATGCCACTAAGCCTGCTATATAAATAAGATTTAACTGCCGCTTTGTAAAACTTTGGCTGTTTAAATAATACCCTAACACAAAATAGCCGGCGTAGCCCGTAAAGCTATACAGTTCAATGCCAGGGTTTAACCCGGAGACGAACCCGATAGCTCCGCAAATACAGTTAACAATAAACCATACGGCAATAAAGTATTGCACCTGACTTTTTGTAGCACCACGGATAAATGTATTTAATATGGGATAGATAAGGTAGATCCCTATCATCATATACAAAAACCAAAAATGAAAAACCAGCGGACCCTGGTAGAACGTTTTTAGCGCAGTAATAAAGTTAAAGCTGCCATAGCCCTTATCGGTATAAAATTGAAACAGCTCGTAAATAACGCTCCACACCACCAGCGGAATCACTAGCCGGGGCAAACGCTTGCTGAATAATTCTTTAATAGAAATATCCTTGTTTTGCTTCAACAATAATGCGCCGCTCAGCAGTACAAACATGGGCACGCAAAAGCGGGTTAAGCCGTTATAAAAGGCTGCCGGAAGCCAGTTGGAATTTGATATTTTGCCGTATTGGCCGGCCGGGTCGGCGGAGCTATGCAGGATTATTACCGCAAAAATTGCCAGCGCCCTAAGGAGGTCGAAATAAAAAAATCGGTTGTTTAACTTGTCCTCATTTAAATCAGCCATTATAAGTCAATAAAGTTCATTTATTTAAGGCTGATAATTTAAGACGCAATTAAGATTGGATATAACTCTTCAGCTGCTCAATAGTTTCCTCGTGCGACAGGATGGTTTCTGTAACCACATCGCTGATAGAAATAATGCCGCACATGGTGTTATCCCTGAAAATAGGCAGGTAACGGAGGTTGTTCTCGCTCATTACATGCATACAGGTTTCCACCGAATTCTCGGGGATCATCTTCGGGAACTCTGTGCTCATAATTTCCCTTACCTGGGTTTCGAGAGATGATTTTCCCTGGAGTATTACCTTGCGGGCATAATCGCGTTCGGTAAGCAGGCCGGCATAGGCTCCGTCTTCCGTAATAACCACCGATCCTATATTTTTATCGGCCATTAGCTTCAATGCGTCTAAAACAGTGGTGCCGCCATCAATGGCTATCACGCTGCTGCCCTTACGGGCAAGGATGTTGGATACTTTTTTCATAACAATCTGGTAATCAATTGGCGAATAGGGCTTATCAAATATAATAAATGATATTAACAATACACATTAAAGAAAAATGAAATTATTTGCCTGAATTAGTACGTATTTGAATATAAAACCATTCGTGAAAGCTAAGATGCTATCTGATAGGCAATTGTAAAATTTACATTACTTAATTATTTTTTTGGAGATTAAGTGTATTTTCGCAACCCCTTAAACTAATATTATCATAGCCCCATGCAAAATATAAATACAGCCGATGCAAAAAAAGATACTCAGATGTTCTAAATGTTCAGCCCCTTATCATTTTGAAAAAAAACGTAATTGGATAGGTCGCAATTTTTTATTCTTTCTTCCTATTAAAAGATATTTCTGCGCCAAGTGTTTGAAAGACCGTTATCGCTTCATAACCAATGAGGAGTTAAAGGCCTACCAAAGAGTTTAATGTTTTTAGTCCGGAAGTCGGAAAGTCAGTAAAGACCGAAAGAAAAAATAATTACCTGTAAATAAGCCTTTTAAAGCAATTGTTTCGTAGAGGGGGCTGAAATCAATAGCTGTTTTTATATAAACAGGACACGCCTCAAATCTTCAACCAATCCATAACTCCTTCTTCCGGACTTTCCCGACTTTCGGACTTTCCCGACTCCTCTGTAACAATATTCCCACTCTTTTTCACTCAAACAGAAATTTATTATAATTTTACTATCCATTGTAATACCTATCATTGTATTCCGTTCCTTTGGATAATAAATGTATGTATTACAGCAATACATCTAACAAAAACCAAACTAAATTAACAACATGAAAAAAGTCCTGTTAAGTATCCTGGCATTTACTGCTGTAAATTGTTCACTTATGGCGCAAACAACAAAATTATTTGATGGAAAAACTACTACCGGCTGGCACAGCTATTTAAAAACCGGGCCGGGTGCATGGAAAGCGGTTGACGGCGCTTTACAGCTTGATCCGAAAGCAGAAGGCCAGGGCGACCTTGTTACTGATAAAGAGTATGAAAACTATGAACTTTCAGTAACCTGGAAAATTGCCGAAGGTGGCAACAGCGGGATAATTTTCGGCATTCATGAAGATCCGTCATTTAATGAAACTTATTTAACAGGCATTGAAATGCAGGTATTGGATGATCAAAAAGCATCGGATAATAAAAAAGCAAACCACCTTGCCGGTTCATTATACGATCTGAAAGCCCCTTCAAGCGCCGCCAAACCTGCGGGCGAGTGGAATGCAATAAAGATCCGTAAGGATAATGGCCAGCTTACCTTTTGGATGAACGGCACAAAAACAGTTGATGTAAAAATAGGCGGCCCTGAGTGGCAGGAATTAATAAATAATAGTAAGTTTAAAACCTGGAAAAGCTTTGCCACTTATCCAAAAGGCCACATAGCCCTGCAGGATCATGGCGCAGTGGTTAGCTTTAAAGATATTACTATTAAAGAACTTTAATTTTGTCATTAGTCAGTTGTCATTGGTCATTAGCCCTGTATAGTTCGGCTAAACCAATGACAAATGACTAATGCCCAATGACTAATTGACTAAACAAAATGAATAACGATATCCAAATAAAAAAGTCGTCAACCGTATATGATGCCATAGTTGTAGGTTCGGGTGCAGGTGGTGGCATGGCAGGTTATGTATTGGCTAATGCCGGTTTAAAGGTTTTAATGCTGGAGGCTGGTCCGTTTTTTGACCCGGCTAAAGATTCAATGCAGCTTAAATGGCCGTATGAATCGGCCCGCAGAGGGGCGGGAACCACCCGCTACTTTGGCGATTTTGACGCTGCTTATGGTGGCTGGGAAATTGAAGGCGAACCTTATACTACTAAAGATAAAACAGAATTTCACTGGTTCCGCTCGCGCATGTTGGGTGGCCGCACCAATCACTGGGGACGGATCTCGTTACGCATGGGGCCCGATGATTTTAAAGGCCATCATCTTGACGGACTAACCGACGACTGGCCAATAACCTATGACGAGGTAAAACCTTATTATGATAAGGTAGACCGCATGATAGGCGTTTACGGCACCGTTGAAGGCTTACCAAATGAGCCTGACGGGATCTTCCTTCCACCACCAAAGCCAAGGCTTAATGAGTTGTTTATTAAAAAAGGTGCAGCAAAAGCCGGTGTAAAAGTAATTGCAGGGCGTGGTTCAGTACTTACCGAGGCTTTGCCGGGTAATAAAGACCGTGGCGCTTGCTTTTTTTGCGGGCAATGCGGCCGCAGCTGTAAAATTTATGGCGATTTCTCGTCATCATCATGCCTGGTTATCCCGGCTATAAAGACTGGCAACTTAAAAGTTATTCCTAATGCGATGGTTCGCGAGGTGCTTACTGATGATAATGGCCTTGCAACAGGTGTATCATACATCAGCAAGGATGACATGCAGGAATACCAGGTAAAGGCAGGCATCGTAATTTTAGGGGCCAGTGCGGGCGAATCTGCACGATTGCTGCTTAACTCAAAATCAGCCAGGCATCCCGGCGGCCTTGCAAACAGCAGCGGCGTGGTAGGCCGTTACCTGCATGATTCAACCGGATCAAGCGCCGGGGGCTGGCTGCCTGAACTGATGGACCGCAAACGCTATAATGAAGATGGCGTAGGCAGTGTACACATTTATGGCCCATGGGTTACTGATAATAAAAAATTGAATTTCCCGCGCGGATACCATATTGAATTTGGCGGTGGCTTACACATGCCGGGTTATGGCTTTAGCGGCGGCATCCAGAATATGAATGGTGCTGTGCCGGGCAAAGATGGCAAAATGAAGGAAGCCGGTGGCTTTGGTGCCGATTTAAAGAATGATTACCGTCGTTTTTACGGAACAGGCTTTGGTATGGCCGGTCGTGGTACCGCTATTGCCCGTTATGATAACTACTGCGAGATAGACCCGAATGTTGTTGATAAGTTCGGCATCCCGGTATTGCGTTTCAACTACAAATGGAGCGATTACGAGATTCAGCAAGCCAAGCACATGCAGGACACCTTCCAGGAGATAATGCATAATATGGGCGGTGCCATTTATGGTCCGCCGGCAGGTAAGGAAAGCAATTACGGTTTGGAGGCCCCGGGGATGATCATCCACGAGGTGGGTACTGTGCGGATGGGCGATGATCCAAAAAAATCAGCCTTGAACAAATGGTGCCAGGCGCATGATTGTAAAAATCTTTTTGTGGTTGATGCCGCTCCGTTTGTACAGCAGGGCGATAAAAACGCCACCTGGACAATTCTTGCCCTGAGCATGCGTACTGCGGAATACATTTTATCTCAACGTAAAAAAACAAACGTTTAATCAGTTATAACAACATGAACAGACGCGACACACTAAAGGCTATAGGCTTCGGCACCCTTTCAACAGGGATGTTATTGGAGGCCTGTAAGCCCAACAACAATAAATTAGCCGAAGAAAATACCGATAAAGCTGCCCCCGCCGCCGATGAGGCCGGCCGCCAGCCTTTTGAGATTGAACGCGATAAAAAGCTTAATGCCGATAAGTTTTTTAACGACCATGAGATGGCTACCATTACAGTGCTTGGCGATATTATTATCCCTAAGGATGCCCGCTCAGGCAGCGCATCAGATGCCAAGGTGCCTGCTTTTATAGAGTTTATTGTAAAAGATATGCCCGATCATCAAACGCCTATGCGCGGCGGCCTGCGCTGGCTTGACCTGCAATGCTTAAACCGCTACGGCAAAACATTTGTTGATGCGAGCAGTACCCAGCAGATAGAGATGGTAACGGCAATTGCCTATCCAAAAAAAGCAAAACCCGAAATGGCGCAGGGCGTATCATTTTTTAACCGCATGCGCGATTTAACCGCGTCAGGCTTCTTCACCACCAAAATGGGCATCGAAGACCTGGGCTACGTAGGCAACGCCCCCGGCAAATGGGACGGCGTACCCGCCGACGTGCTTAAGCAATATAATATCCAGGACCCCTGGGGTAATAAATGGTAAACCAGGATTTTTAGGATTGATAGGATTTTAGGATCCTTATCGTTTTAGAGAATTATAATTCAATGTCCCGCATAGTTTGTACTTAAGTATAAATTGTGCGGGATTTGTTGTTTAACGCTGATTAGCGAGAGGGTGTAGGGTGAGGAAAAAATGGTTGTAATAGATAACAAGTTTAAAAAAATCATGTTGTTTTATTATGACTGATATTTTTAATAAAGAAAAGCGTAGCAAGGTCATGACATTGGTAAAAGGAAAAAACACCAAGCCTGAAATTATTTTAAGGAAAAAACTTCACGCTCTAGGTTTTCGATTCAGAGTTCACGATCGAAAATTACCGGGTACACCAGATGTTAAATTGACAAAATACAAAACTGTAGTTTTTGTTAATGGATGTTTTTGGCATGGGCATTTGAATTGTAAGTATTATACTGTACCAAAGTCGAATCATCAGTTTTGGGTTGATAAAATAGAGAAAAACATCAATAGAGACCGCTACAATTATAAGAAGTTAGTTGAGCTAGGGTGGAAGGTATTAGTGATTTGGGCTTGTGAACTTAATAAAAAACGAATAGATTTAACTATAAATTACATTGCAATTAAATTAAGGGAGAGCAAGTAATCAAGCACATAAAAATTGTTTTTTGTCTATATAATCTTCAATGTTTTCTAACATTAATTTTAGGTATCCAATAATATGGTTTTTATAGTCTGTGATCTGTTGGATTGTGAAGTCTTTGCCACATTCTTTGAATGTTAGATCTCCATGGGCTAATAAATTTCTTTTCTC
>JAQBOS010000073.1 GCA_028287925.1 Mucilaginibacter sp.
TCCAGGGGGCAGTAAAATATATGCCCTCTCCATACACATTGTGCATGTCTACACCTCCGGAAAATGGCCTGAACACAATTGAAGATGTTGCAGGCCCGTTCACCATTATAAAGCGATCTAAAAAAATCACCAGCAATAACAGCGAAGCAAGCAGTGTAATTAAAATATTTATTTTTCTTTGACTCACGGCTTTAAATTAATGGTCTGATTTATATTCCCTGAACGTACCATAATCCATTTTGTAGATCTTATCTGCCTTATTGAAATAATGATCATCGTGGGTTATGGCTATTATTGTTTTACCTAATTTTTGAAAATCGTAAATTAATTCGTTATAGAAATACTTTCTAAACTCAGGGTCCTGATCGGCAGCCCATTCATCAAAAACAAGAACATTTTTGTTTTCTAAAATTACTGAAATCATTGCCAATCTTTTCCGCTGACCGGTTGAAAGGTTTGTATTGGTAAAAGCACCATCTTTAAATCCTGTTTTTTCAGACAGCTGCATTTGCTTCAGCAATTTAAGCACTTTTGAGTTTTCGAGGTTTTTTATTCCATACATTTCTGAAAAAAGGAAAAAGTCGGAAAAAATAACGCTAAACAATTCCCTGTATTCCTGAATATTTCCAGGTATTATATCCACATCATCAACAAGTATTTCGCCGGCATCGGGGGTGTATAAGCCTGTTAACAGCTTAACAAGTGTTGATTTACCACTGCCATTACCACCAATAATGAAAATAATTTCACCTCTTTTTACCTCAAAATTGATTGGACCAATGCTAAACTGGTCTTTCCCGCTTTTATCGCGATAACCAAAGTGCAGATCATTAAATTTAAGTTTTTCAAAATTTTCAAATATGCCGCTCAGCTCAGGGTCTTCAAGAACGCCAAAAGTATTTTCTTTTAAGCGTTTTTCAAGGTTTGTAAGATTGTTTACAGCAACCGTTGCTTTATTGAGTACTTCAAAAGTTCCTACAGCATCACCAAGGGGCATAATAATAAACAGGATAGTTGCTGTTATTTTTTCGACATCGGTTAATACCGCCTGGTCTAAAACGGGGATAACAAAAACCATGGTACCCAACAAAATGTAGAAAAAGGCCTGCGCAAAAACAAAATAAAATGACATTTTTGACGAAGTAATAATTTTCTTATCCTTCAGCCTCTCTGCTATAACCTGGATCCTGCCCAAAAAAAGATCAAATTTCTTTTGCTGATGGATTTTAATTTCCTTAAAACCACCGGTTACCTCATTTATTTTCTCGAAATAAACAGTTTCTAAGGTCACCGCCTCACCTATTTCCTTTTGTATTTTGTTACTGCTTAAAAAATAATTAGAAATGGCTAAACCCAGCATAATAATAGTAATTACAAATGCTGTTATATTGATAAAGCCCAGGTAAATAATAGCAAAAAACACCAATACACCTGCCTGAACTCCATTGGCGATCGAAGTAGCCGAATTACTGATCTCATTGGTATCCTTTGTAAGGCGGGTATAAATTTCAGCCCGGCCCAGGGTTTCAAATTCAAGCAGTTCGGTATTCATCAAATACTTTACAATACGTTCCCTTACCCTGAACACTATTGTTTCAACAAGAACAGCGGTTAGTTTTAACGCCCTGTTTTTTGTTATTATAAAAATTAAAAAGATTAGAATGAAAATTAAAATAAATTTATAGTTAAAGTCTCCATGAACAATTTTAGACGTTGAATAATTTATTACAGCCAGCAACAAAGCATTCGATAACCCGGATATGAGGGTCATTGCCAGAATGTTTTTATACGAATTATCCTGGGATTCCTTTTTAATAAAATCAATTAGAAGACTTACATTCATGTGCTTTTAACAGGTGTGGATTTTTGTGATAAATCAGTTTCTATGTTTAGGAAATACAGGATGCAAGATATAAAAACTACATCATAAACACATCTACTATTTTACACTTTATGGCTATATTTTTTTTCGGGGTCTCTTAAGAATTAAGTAAATTATACTTTTTAATTTTTAGCATAATATTGAAAATAAGATTATTTTTATAAAAAATTTAGCTATGATACTTGAATTTGTAATTCCGTATTTGATACTTGCAGCCATTGCCGGGCTTTTTGGGATTCGTACCAGGATAGGTTTTTGGGGCGTTTTTCTTCTCAGTATTCTTTTTTCCCCAATACTTACACTTCTTTTTCTGTTTCTGCTTAAGGATAAGCCAAAGAAGAATCCGTTTGAAGCTAAATTCGACTAGCTAAACCACTGTATCACAATATTTCAATCCAACTCTTTTCATTGCCTGCTAAACCATACATATTGGTATAATACCATTAATTACATTCGTTTTCCCTTGGTTAAGGTTTGCTACGGATTTATATTTGTTTGAACCAAAAAAACAATCACGAATATGAATTTAACAACCCTTAAAACAGAATTGGAGCATGGCGACAGCCTGCAGCAAATAGCATCAGAAGCAGTAGTAAGAAACTACATGATGTGGACAGGCGCAGCCGGCATTATCCCCTTACCTATTATTGACACAGCCGCTATTAGCGCAATTCAGCTGGCAATGTTGAATAAGATAGGCGATATCTACAAACAGGAATTTTCAGCAAACTGGGGCAAATCAGTTATCGGCGCCCTTGTTGGTGGCTATGCTTCAACATCTCTTGGGCTTGGCATTGGAATGAACATTGTTCGCGCTATACCATTTGTTGGCGGCATTGCAAGCCTGATTGTGCTTCCGGGTTTTGCAGCAGCTACTACCTATGCTTTAGGCCAGGTGTTTATTCTTCACTTTGAATCAGGAGGCACCATCCTTGATTTTGATCCGGTTGCTGTAAAAGATCATTATATTGCGCTGGTTAAAAAAGGCCATACTGTAGTATCAGAAGTAGCAAAAAATTCTGACTCAAAAGAAGTTAAAGAGGTTGCCAAAGAAATAAAGGAAGCTAAAGACCTGGGCACCACAAAATCAAAAGAATAAGACACGGTTGTTATTAGCTAACCAATTATAAATGAATGGTTGCTTTTTAAAAAAAGGCAGCCATTTTTTATTTGGTAAAACAACAAGCAGGAACCACTTATCACATAAAGGATCATGCCTGACGTTCATATATGCCGGAAAATGCTTTTGCGGTTGAATCTGTAAGCAGGTTAATAATTAATCCCGAAAAGGCTGCGGAGAACTGGCTCATAAAAAAATGATGCCCTTCCATTTGGTAAAACTCAACTTGAACAGTGGTTTCAAACTGCCAGCCATCAATGTCCTTTTGCAATATATTATCCTGTTTACCATTAATAACAGCCAGCGGAATGGTCAATTTATTTTCATAGACCGGCGTGTAATTTTCATACAAAACAAGGTCGTTCCGCAAAATGGGCAATATATAATCAATTAATTCAGCATCGTTCACAATTTCTTTTTGCAGGCTCCCTATGCTTTCAAAATAAGCGATCAATTCCCGGGAAGGCAAAGATGAAAGCATCCTTTTTGGAGTTAGCTGCGGACCTCCATGCCCCGAAAATATTGCCATTTCGGGCTTTAACAGATCCTTTTCCCTATTTAAAACATGGATCAGGGTTAGGCCAATAACCGAGCCTATGCTATGGCCGTAAACAACCACTTTGCCCGGATTAACCTCTTTAACTATTTCGTGGTATTGAGGAAGCAGGTCATCAATTAAAACATCCATTTGGTTTACCAATGCAGTTTTTGACCTTTTACCCCTTCCGGGATACTCCAAAGTTTCCAAATGTATATTGCCCGGCAGCAGTGCCTTTAAAAAATTATAGCTGTAGCTATTGCCCCCGGCAAAGGGAAGCGCCAATAGTAAGATCTTTTTGTTATTCATTTAATCATCAAAAATAAAATCCTCAAACCTTAAAGTTAAAATCAGCCTGATCGTGGCGTTTACAAACTCATCGTAGTTTTTAAACAATTGCTTATGGATCTGTATATTTTCACTTTCGTTCAACTGAAAGGTCAGCTGGTTTAATTCCTTGTTCCGCAGCCTGGTTAATATCATTAAAAATGATCCGTCAATAATTCTTGAACTCTCAATTATTTCAAGCTTCACATTAATTAAATATTTAATGATAATATCAGTTAATGATACCGATACGAAATTACTGAAAAGGAATTTGCTAAGGTCAATATCTGAGTTATCCGCTTTTACCTGCTGCTCGTTATAGATATAAAAACCGCCTGCTTTATTGCACAATAACGCAATGTGATTTTTATTATACAATATTTCGGCAAGCAGCAATACCAGCCTGTTAAGGTTTGTGTTTGTTAAAAACACGCGTGCTTCAAGCCGTTTTATGGCAAATATGCTTTCATCGTCAATATTTTCATTTAAAAAGGCTTTTAGCTTTTGGATTTTTTTAAGGGGAAAGCCAAGCTGCCTTAATTCAAAAACTATATTTAGCCATATAAAGTCTACAAATGAAAATTTATGCCAGTCGCGGCTATTCTTTCTCCCGGTTAGCATCAGGCCGTTTGACTCCCAATTATTAATTGTACGATAGGAGATACAAAGGTCATTAACCGTAAGTGCAGGTTTAAAAATATCATCGCAAATACCAAATGCGTTGAATATATTTTCAATGTTGTTTTTTAAGAATACTTCTCCAAACATATATTCATATTTAAAATCAAACTAAAACCGGTTTCGTTTTGTAGAGGATCTCTTTTTCCCCGAAAAGCCTTTCGGCCCTTATCCCCCTGCTTTTACAGGTATTCAATAATTCATTAGAGGCAATAATGGGATTTGATTCATCGGTATATTCATAAGCCATAATATATTTTAGCCAGGGCTCCATGCCCATCGCATAAACATATACTTCGCTAAAATTAAACCTGTTCATAATATCAACACCCCGCTGATAGTTGGAACCCGCCAAACGCCTGGAGTGGTCTTTATCACGCGGAAGGTCTTCTGAAAGCAGCGGCCCATAAAGCCAGGTCATTGGAGCACCATCGCATTCCATGCCCAAAAACAGCACGTCAATGTCTCCTGTTATTTCATGTATCAGCCTGTACATGTTAGGCTCAATGTTACATGAATCAGCAGCAAAAAGTATTTTTTTATTATTTATTTCAACCAGGTGGGCCAATTTGGTACGCACATCCAGGTCGCAATGCTCACCAAGGAATGGAATCCCGGTAATGTTGAGCCCCTTCATTTTAAGGGTCTGCATTTCCTTTAATTCAATAACGTTTGTAAAACCAATATTTTGCAGGATCAGGCTAAGGCTTGGATCCTGCAATGAACCTCCTCCCCCGCCGGGAATTACAATATGCTTTATCCGGTGTCTGAGTTTCAACAACGATTCCAGCAATACATGATCCTGGTGATTATGAGTGATCAATACATAATCGATCACATCGGGTAAATCATTATATGTATACCTGGAAACCTCGGCATCATAGCCATAGCTTATCACCGGGTCGGCAAGGATGGATAAGTCTGCCGTTTCCAGCAACAGGCAGGCATGGCCAAAATATCTTAACCTTGCTCCTTCGCCCGTATACTTTTCATAAGGCTCAGGCTCTTCTTCAGTAAAAAACGACCGAAACAGCTCTTGCTGCTCTGGTATGATAGCTAACTTGCCGCATATCTCTTCAAAAGACCTCGGGATCCTGTTCATCATAAAAAACTCATCCAGCGCTTTATCTCTGAAAGGCAGGTTGATGCTTATTTTATCAGCATCGTCAAGCACCGGCGTACTCAGCACAAATGGGCGATGGTCGCTATCAATTAATGACAATGAAACAGATTGAAAGGCTTCGTTGTAGTACTTGCTGTGATAAAGAAGGGGCTCGATAAACCTGAAACCGGGAGCATTTGAAAGATCATAAAAAAGTTCCACATAGCCACGGAGAACATCCGGAACCTTTTCATACAATGATTCAATAGAATAGCCTTTTGCTTCCTGTTTCAGCATCCGGGTAAGTTCCTTTATCGCCTTGGAAAGTGCTACCATATACCCCTGCTCTTCAAGGGTTGATCTAAGCAGTGTTTTTACTTCGTCAAGGCGTTTTCCATCATAGTCCATAAACGGGCCGCCTGTCATTTTAGGGTCTTTACATGCGGCGGCATGAATCATTGGCGCCTGTATGTATGATTGCATTATTTTAACATGCCGCCCTTCAATATTCATTGCAGCAGTAGCAGGGGCAATTAAATAAGCCCATGCATACCAGCTTTGGAACAGGGGCTGAGCAATAACATTGGACCGGAGATATAATTCCTGGGATTTCATTTTATATATTTTTTAACAGATCAGCAGGAAAAGCTATCCTTTTCTCCTGCTGATGCTGTGTAATGAGCATTTAATTAATTTACGCCGTTGTTCATGGAATACCTCCGTAATTTGGCGGAACGCCAAGCAGGGTATTCATAATTTGCCAGCACATAAACAGCGGTGCATCTGAGTTTATATTTGAGGTGATAAAAATTGAAATATCATGTCCTTCAACCATTGCCCCCACTGATGAA